>JANYAN010000039.1 GCA_025361305.1 Burkholderiales bacterium | reverse complement strand
GCAGCACTGGTTCGGTGGTAAGCGGAGCATCCAAATCAGCGAAGACATTGTTGGGCTGGGAAGCTACGGCAAGACGCTCACTGTGCTCTATGACATCGAACTTCCTGAACCGGAGGACGAAGAGGACGAAGAGCAGCTTATCGAGTCTTGGACACCTCGTTTCAAGCGCTAGCTCCATGACTTGGTGGTCGCAAGTGAGCCGATTTCACGCACGGCTTCGGGACGAGATGCGCAGCGACATCAACAACACACGATATCAAGATGGCGACAAAGAACGATCTGTATGCCTTCCTGACGCATGAAGGAGTTCATCGCGGTTACCTTGCGATTCCTGAGTTTCACGTGAACCTGCCCGACGGTCGTTTGAAGAAGCTTGATCTCGTATGGGCTATTCGTCGGGGCATGCATCAATACCAAGACTCATCGAACGTTGAATACTGGAAGCTCATTGCAGCCTTCGAAATTGAGGGGTGCAATATCAGGAATCACCGCAATGGTATGAAGCGGCACATTCAAGACTTTGCGGACGTGCGAAACCTGGGTGATGAGCCGATTCAGAAATTTGTTGTTCTCTACACTGCCGCATTTGATCGCGCGTGGAATTCGGATCACGATTGGGATTCGGCGGTGGCCGCTCGCATCCGATGGCAGACACATGGGAGGTTTCGCATCGTAGATGGCCGCGAGCTCGACGAAGCCATTCGAAATATTCCGCGCTATCCGGGTCAATTTGGCTGAACGCTACCTGTAGTGAAAATCGGAGATTCGGACGCTACCTATGGTGTCCGAAAGGGCTTTGCGCTACAGTGTGGGGATGCCTACCGTCGTCCATTCGTACGAAGCCATCGGGGGAAGAGGCCCTTGAAATACAGCGCGAGATGTGGGACCGCCAGGTGTCCATCTGGCCTGGTAAGAAGGTACGACGCGTGGACTGCTGCGACCCGTGGGAAGTTGCCAATTACCTCAAGTTCGACGTACAGGAAGGTGATCTAAGTTTCTCGGACTTACCTTACGGCATGCGCCTGGGTGGCTTCCTGAACCGATCTGCACGGTTGATAGCCATCGCCGACCAGTTGAAGCCGCGTACCAAGCGCTTCACGTTGGCGCACGAGATCGGGCACATACTGCTTCACCCGGGGATGCACCACCACCGGGAGATGCCGATCCACGGGTTGGGCGAACCGAGAGAGCCAGTGGAACCCGAGGAACTCCAGGCGAACCATTTCGCAGGATGCCTGTTAGTCCCGACATCACTGCTCAAGCGAGCGTTTCGGTCGATGTTCAAGGTGGAGTACCTGACCATGACTGACGATGTGGCCTACGCCCTGCTTGGTGAGGACTACATGTCGCTAATGAATTCCCCGCCGTATTCCCTCGCCTTCCACCGCTGTGTGGGTGTGGTCGAGCGGTTTCACGGCAGGCAGTTCCAATCGCTGGTCGACCTCTTTCAGGTACACCCCACGACCATGGCGATCCGGCTCCGTCAGTGCGGCTTGGTCCGTCGCTGACCTAGTCTTTTGTAGTGGCGGCCAGAACCGCTTCCAATTTCGTTTTTGATGCAGTCGGCTTCGTTGTCAAACAGCGGGTGCCACTACCCTGGGCAGGGTAGACATTCATTAACTGCGATCTCGATCGCGTTCAGCTCAATGTGCGTAAGCGCGTGGATGAGCGCGGCGCGGCCTTCAGTCGTGCGCATTGACCGCTGTTTGAGTTGGGTGTGCGGCACCAGCAATGGTTTGGCAGGCCGACCCGGTATGCCAGGCGGCTCGGCAAGCGACAGCTCCGCACCGACGTCCGCGCGCGGGTCCAGCAGGCGCGTCTGCGCCGCCTTTTGATCGGCATCGGGTAAGAGCAGCAGCGCCAGGGCCCGATGCCGCAATGTTGAAGTCATGCCTGATTGTCGCGCGCACGGGACGTCATGGGGTCGCTGACGCCTGCGCGACAGGACCGCGGCCATATCTTCGGGACATGAGTGGAAACGATAGTGCCGGACGACCCAGCGCGGCGTAGATTGAATGGTTGACCAGCCCGTGCCTCTGCACGATGGCGGACAACCCAAGGAGACATTCAATGAAAAGAACAGCATGGCCGGCCTGGACCGGCTTGGCCTCTTGGCTCGCCGCAGCGGCTCTGGCAGGCGCTGTCGCCGGATGCGGCGGCGGCGACGTCACCACGCCACCGCCTGATCCCCTGCTCGAATTGCGCACGCTCTCCAATCGCGCGGACATGGTCAGCGACGGTGACGCGATGATGCAGGTCGTCCTGCCTTCCAGCGCCGCCGCGTCGACGCTGAGAGTCGACGTCGACGGCCGCGACGTGACCAGCGCATTTGCCATGCGTAGCGATGGCAGGATTACCGGCCTGGTCACCGGCTTGGTCAACGGAGCGAACGTCGTGTCTGCTTCCGCTGCCGGCGCCGCTGCCGCCAAGCTCACGGTCACGAACTATCCACGGGGCGGGCCTGTCCTGTCGGGGCCGCAGGCCGGCCCGTATATCTGCGCGACACCGACACCGCAGAGCGCTACCGCTACTTCGCCCGTCACCAATGGCAGCGGCCTGGGCACTGCGGCAACCGACGCGCAGTGCAACATCGCCACTGAGTTCAAGCTGTATTACAAGACGACAACGGCCGGCTGCAGCACTGGGCTGCCCGATCCCAGCGCTTCGAGCTCCGCTTTCACCAGCACCACGCTGGTGGTCACGACGGCGTCGCCTGCGGCCAACGTCTGCTTCAAGCCCTACGACCCAACTGCCGCGGCGCCCGGCGACATGGCCAGCACGGTCACGGACGCCGGCAAGACTGTGTCCTTCATCGTGCGGGTCGAGCGTGGCACCATGAACCGCGGCATCTACGACATCGTTACGCTGTTCGACCCGACCAAGCCCTGGACGGCGGTCGCCCCGCAGGCTCAGTGGAACGGAAAGCTGATCTACCAGTTCGGCTTCAGCACCGGGCAGCCGCGCCGGCAGGCTCGCACGACGACGAACTGGACTGCGACGACAGCCCAGACCGGCAACGTCGATCCGCAGACAGCGATTTCAAAAGGTTACATCTGGGTTTCGAACAGCATGACCGATTCGTCGATCAACTCGAACCGGATCTCCATGGCCGAAACCGTGATGATGATGAAGGAGCACATCGCAGACAGCTACGGCCCGATCAAGTACACCCACGGAACCGGGTGCTCGGGAGGGTCGATCAATTCCAACACCAATACTTCAATCGCCCCCGGACAACTTGACGGCATCACGATCTCGTGCGCCTTCCCCGATTCGGAAACCACCGGAATCGAGGTGGCAGATTGCTCTGCGCTGGTCGAGGCCTATCAGAAGGCGCCATGGCTGGCGCTGATGCCGGCCGATGCCAGCGCGGTCATCGCCAAGAAGGCCGCGATCAACGGCCACGTCGACCAGACCGGGTGCCATGGCTGGTACAACGCGTTCGGCAGCAACAGCATTGCCGGCACCTACAGCCAGCGAATAACGTTCAACGCGGCTGGCGCGATCACCACCAACCCGGGCGCCATCAACGCCAACAACTGCCAGTTGCTGCCATCCCAGGTTTATGACCCCGTGAGCAACCCCACCGGCACCCGTTGCGGTTCGTGGGACTGGGCCCCTTCGGTCTGGGGCAAGACGGCCGACGGCTCGCGGGCGCTCAGCACGCCGGATAACGAAGGCGTCCAGTACGGCCTGAAAGCCTTGCTGAACGGCGCGATCACCGGGGAAGAATTCGTCACGCTCAATGAAGTCGTCGGTGGCGCAGACAAGAATTCGCTGCCGCAGACCACTCGCAGCGTGGCTGACCTGGGTGCCCTGCCGATCGCCTACCAGAGCGGCATCGTGTTGAGTGGCAAGAACTACGCCAAGACGCCGGTCATCGACATGCGTGGCTGGGACGACAGCTCCAGCGCGTCGACCCCGACCAACGTCCATTTCGTCTGGCGCAGCTTCGCGATCCGGGACCGGCTGGACAAGGAGTTCGGCGACCACGGCAATCAGGTGATGTGGCGCTATGGCCTGTTCGGCCTGGGTGCGCCCCCTTCGTTCCCGCTGGACAGCCTGAACGCGATGGACACGTGGCTCACCAACCTGAAGGCCGACACCAGCACGGCCGCGCTCGAGACGAAGGTGCGCAACGCCAAACCGGCCTCGGCCTTCGATCTGTGCGTGTTATCGACCGACGCGACACAGTCGATCAAGGTGACCGACCAGGCCGTCTGCAATGCCGACCCGAAGCTCAAAGCCTTCTCGTCGCCGCGCCAGGTGGCCGGCGGACCTTTGAGCGAGAACATATTCAAGTGCCAGCTGCGCCCGATCAACGACACTGAATATGGCGGCAGGCTCGACGCAGGCCAGTTGACTCGCCTGCATGCCCGCTTCGCCACGGGCGTTTGCGACTGGACCAAGCTGGGTGTCGGCCAGCAGGCGGCGATCAGCCCGCTGAGTTTCAAGGCCGGGCCTGGCGGTGCGCCGCTGCCTGCCGCACCGGTTTCGGTTGCCAAGTAAACTACCGTTTCGCTGACCCGAAAAATGCCTGCGCCCGCAGGCATTTTCTTTTACGAAAGAACCCATGGCGATCTACGAACTCGACGGCAAGGCACCCCAGCTGGCAGCAGGAGCCTGGGTGGCGGACAGCGCGCAGGTGATGGGCACCGTGGAACTGGGCGAGAACGCCAGCGTCTGGTTCGGCACGGTGGTGCGGGGCGATACCGAAACGATCCGCATCGGCCGCAACAGCAACATCCAGGACCTGTCGGTGCTGCATGCCGATTTGGGTGTGCCGCTGGTCATTGGCGACAGCGTCACGGTAGGCCACCAGGTCATGCTGCACGGCTGCAGCATTGGCGACGGCTGCTTGATCGGCATCCAGGCCGTGATCCTCAACAACGCCAGGATCGGTCGCAACTGCATCGTCGGCGCCGGCAGCGTTGTCACCGAAGGCAAGGAATTTCCCGACAATTCGCTGATCGTGGGCAGTCCGGCCCGGCTGGTCCGCACCCTGGACGAGGCGGGCGCCACCCTGGGAACCAGGATTGCCCAGAGCTATGTCGACAATGCGCGTCGCTTCGACAAGGGCCTGAAGAAGATCGGCTGATGTCCGAACTGCACAAGTTCCTGTTCGACGGCTTGCCCGTGCGCGGCATGATTGTGCGGCTCACCGACGCCTGGACCGACATCCAGCGCCGGCGCCAGGCCAACACGGCAACGGGTGCCTGGCCACCGCCTGTTGCCGAGTTGCTCGGGGAAATGGCCGCCGCCGGCGCGCTGATGCAATCGAACATCAAGTTCAACGGTTCGCTGATCCTGCAGATCTTCGGCGATGGCCCGGTCAAGGTAGCGGTGGCTGAGGTGCAGCACGACCTGTCTCTGCGCGTCACGGCCAAGGTGATGGGAGACGTGCGGGTGGGCGCGCGCCTGGCGGACATGGTGAACGTGGACAACCGCGGCCGCTGCGCGATCACGCTCGACCCCCGCGACAAGCTGCCCGGCCAGCAGCCCTACCAGGGCGTGGTGCCACTGCACGGCGACCGCCGCGAGAGGCTGGACAAGCTCAGCGATGTGCTCGAGCACTACATGCTTCAGTCGGAGCAGCTGGACACCCGCCTGGTGCTGGCGGCCGACAGCAAGGTGGCTGCGGGCCTGTTGATCCAGCGCCTGCCGCTGCAGGGCGAGGGCAATCTGACCGGCTCGAATGTCAGCCGGGCCAATGAGGACGAGATCGGCCTGAACGAGCATTACAACCGCATCGCCATGCTGGCCGCGAGCCTCAAGCGCGAAGAACTGCTGGAACTGGATGTGGACACCATCCTGCGCCGCCTGTTCTGGGAAGAGAAGGTGCTGCGCTTCGAGCCGCAGAGCCCGCGCTTCGCCTGCACCTGCAGCCGCGAACGCGTGGCCAACATGATCCGCAGCCTGGGCCGCGAGGAGGCCGACGGCATCATTGCCGAGCGATCCGAGATCGAGGTAGGCTGCGATTTCTGCGGCCAGCAATATCGTTTCGATGCGGTCGACGCTGCACGCATCTTTGCTGCGCCTGGCGACCAACCGCCGGGTACGCCGACCGTGCAGTAGCGGTTGCAAGCGTCAATCCCGGCGCAGGCGTTCAACCTCAGCCTCCAGCGCGGCGATGCGCTGGTCTCGAGAGCTGATGGCTGCCTCCCCTCGAACAAGGCGCCTCTAGCGCAGCACATTAACGCTTGCGCTGTCCGCGCGACACGCCTTTGGCCGGCGCGCTGATCGGCAGCCTGGTTTCCGACTTCACTTCCTTGAGCACCACGCTTGAGCGGATGTGCGTGACGCCCGGCAGCCGGAAAGCGGTGTCGTGCAGAAACGCCTCGTAAGCCTTGATGTCCTCGACCACGACCTTGATGAGGTAGTCGGCCTGCCCGGTCGTGCTGTAGCAGCTGATGATCTGGCGGCAGGCGGCCACCGCGCGCTCGAACTGGCGCACCGTGTCCTCGGTGTGTTGTGTCAGGTTCACTTCGGCCAGGACGCACAGGGCCAGGCCCACCTGCTCGCGGTCGACTATGGCGCTGTAACCGCGGATCACCCCGGCCGTCTCCATGTCCTTCACGCGCTTCCAGCAGGGCGTCGTCGACAGTCCCACGCGCTCGGCGAGCTGTTGCACCGATTGCCGCGAATCCTGCTGCAATTCGGCAAGGATTTCCACGTCACGCTGGTCAATGGGGTACATCTACGTTTCCTTGATTGACAGTAGGTTTGTTCTGTATTTTTACAAAAATGGAGGAAGAAAAGAATCCCATTTCTGGCTGCGCGACGTAAATTCCGGTCACTTCCACCGATCGGGATTCCAATGACAGCCACTTTGCCGTACGACGACTATCGGCTGATCGACAGTCTGGAGGCCACCAACGGCCAGGTTTTCCTGACAGGCACCCAGGCGCTGGTACGGCTGCCACTCATGCAGGCGGCCATTGATGCAGCAGATGGGCTGGCCACGAAGGGCTTCATCAGCGGCTATCGGGGTTCGCCCCTGGGCAGCGTGGACCTGCAGGCCTGGAAGGCGCGCAAACTGCTCGAAGCCAGTGCCATTCACTTCCTGCCCGCGATCAACGAAGAGCTGGCTGCTACCGCTGTGCTGGGGACCCAGCGTGTCGAGTCCGATCCGCAGCGCACGGCCGCCGGCGTCTTCGCGCTTTGGTATGGCAAGGGCCCCGGCGTCGATCGGGCCGGCGATGCCTTGCGACACGGCAACGCCTACGGTGCTTCTCCCCACGGCGGTGTGCTGGTGGTTGCCGGCGATGACCACGGCTGTGTTTCTTCGTCCATGCCACACCAGAGCGACGTTGCTTTCCAGGCCTGGAGCATGCCCGTCGTCTCACCAGCCAACGTCGCCGAGTATCTTGAGTTCGGGCTCTACGGCTGGGCGCTGTCGCGCTTTTCGGGCAACTGGGTTGGATTCACGGCGCTGTCCGAAGTCGTGGAGAGTGCGTGCACGGTTGATCTGGACTCCTTGCAGCGACGCGTCGGTGCCTGGGCCGATCGGGCCGCCGTCGAGGCCGCGACTGGATTGCAGCGCCCGCCCGACGGTCTGCACTACCGCTGGCCCGACCTGCCTTCGCTGAAGATCGAAGAACGCCTGGCGCACAAGCTCCAGGCGGTGCGCGCCTTTGCGCGCGTCAACAGCATCGACCGCAACGTGGTGGTCTCACCCGGCGCCAAGGTGGGTATCGTGACCTGCGGCAAGGCCCACTACGATCTGCTCGAGGTATTCCGGCGCCTTGACATTTCGCTCGATACGCTGGCGCAGTCGGGGGTGCGGCTTTACAAGGTCGGCCTGTCATATCCGGCAGAACCAGGCCGGCTCAGGGACTTCGCGCAAGGGCTGGACGAAATCCTGGTCATCGAAGAAAAGGCCGGCGTGGTGGAGGCCCAGTTGCGCGAGCTGTTCTACAACGACGCGGTGCACCCGGTGGTTCTGGGCAAGCACGATGCGCAGGGCCGAGAACTCGTTGCGGCGCTGGGCGAGTTGCGGCCCTCACGCTTGATCGAGCTGGTGGCACAGTGGCTGGCATCGCATTTCGCGCATCTCGACCGCCGCCATCTGGTAGTCGATTTCACGCTGCCCCGGCTTTTGAGCAACGCAGCAGACGCCGTGAAGCGCGTTCCCTATTTCTGTGCGGGGTGCCCGCACAACACGTCGACCCGCGTGCC
>JANYAN010000036.1 GCA_025361305.1 Burkholderiales bacterium | reverse complement strand
CGCTGCGGCGCGCGATCATCGAGCGCCTGGCCACGTGCTGGCTGAGAATGAAGTAGCCGCGAATGTTCAGGTTCATCACCTTGTCCCAGGCCTCGACCGGGTGGTCTTCGGCCGGAGCGCCCCACGCTGCGCCAGCGTTGTTGACCAGGATGTCGATGTCGCCCATGCGCTGGAGGGTTTCGTCGGCCAGGCGCCGGACATCTTCTTCCTTGGAGCAGTCGGCCGCGATCCAGCGCGCGTCGATGCCGGCAGCCTGCAGGTCGGCAGCCGCCTCCTCCAGGTCACCCGCCTTGCGCGACGAAAGCATGATGCGCGCGCCGGCCTCGCCCAGGGCATGGGCCATCTGCAGGCCCAGCCCGCGAGAGCCGCCGGTGACCAGGGCCGTCTTGCCCTTCAGGTCGAACAGTTGCTGAACAGTACGCGTCATGCGCCGTCTCCTGGAAAGTTGTACCTGCCGGTGATTGTGCGATCCCCGCCGGCACCTGTGTGTCGCGGGGGTGATTTTTCTCAGCCGTTCTCGCGCAGCCGCGAGCGGAACCAGACCAGCACGACGCCCGCGGCCGCCAGGACACCGCCCGCTACCATCAGCGACCAGGCCAGCACCTCGTCGCGGGAAAATGTTGCCAGTCCGATGACAACTGAAAAGAGCCCGCCATAGATCAGGCTCCAGATCAGCCGATCGACCCACAGCAGCACTTTGGCCGGGGCCATCAGAAGGCTTCCTCAGGCATCGCTGCACAGGTCGCGTCGCGCGTCTTGACTACCGCAAGCCAAGCGCCGATCTTGGGCAACTCGTAGTGGAAGAAAAAGCGCATGGCAGCCAGGCGCCCGACGGCGGCCGGAGTCCCGGCCTGCGGAACCGCAAGCGCGACATCCAGCCAGATCCAGGCCAGGACCATATGGCCGAATGCCTGCATATAGGGTACAGCGTTGGCAAGGGCCTCTGCCGCGTTCCCCGTTGCCCAGGCATCCCGGGTGGCGTCAAGCACCTGGCGCAACGCAAGTTCGAGGGCATTGGCATGATCGGCCAGATCGAGCCGCTGATTCGCGGCGGCGACGGTAGCGCCAATACGCGCCGCCACGAGGTCCAGGCCCCTGCCGCCCTCCATCAGGACCTTGCGGCCCAGCAGATCGGCCGCCTGGATGCCGTGCGTACCCTCGTGAATCATGTTCAGGCGGTTGTCACGCCAGTACTGCTCGACCGGGAAATCGCGGGTGTAGCCGTAACCGCCGTGGACCTGGATCGCCAGCGAATTGGCTTCCAGGCACCACTCGCTGGGCCAGCTCTTGGCAATGGGCGTCAGCACCTCGAGCAGCAGCCGCGCTTCGTCTGCGGCAGCCGTCGCGCCGGTGTGCTGTTCGTCCACAAGCCGAGCGCAATACAGTTCGAGCGCCAGCGCGCCTTCGCAATACGACTTTTGCGCCAGCAGCATGCGTTTGACGTCGGCGTGCTCGATGATGCGCACCTGCGGCTGTGTCGGGTCTTTGCCCGCCGGCCCCACAGGCCGGCCCTGTGAACGGTTCCTGGCGTAGTCGAGCGAGGCGTAATACCCGGCAAGGCCCAGCATGACGGCGGCCGTGCCCACTCCGATTCGCGCCTCGTTCATCATGTGGAACATGCACCGCAGCCCTTCATGCGGACGACCCACGAGATACCCGATCGCGCCGGCATGGCCACCAACAAGATACTTGCCCTCGCCGAAATTGAGCAGCGTGTTGGTGGTGCCGCGCCAGCCCAGCTTGTGGTTCAGCCCTGCCAGCGCCACGTCGTTGCGCTGCCCTGTGAGCCGGCCTTGGGCGTCGACCAGGTGCTTGGGTACGACGAACAGCGAAATCCCCCGGGTGCCGGCGATAAGCTTGCCGTCCGGCCCGGGGATCTTGGCCAGCACGAGATGGATGATGTTTTCGGTCAGCTCATGCTCGCCAGCCGAAATCCACATCTTGTTCCCCTTGAGCCGGTAGCGTGGGCCCAGCGGGTCACCCTGAAAATCGTCTCCATCGGGAACGGCACGCGTCGCGATGTCCGAAAGCGACGAGCCGGCTTGCGGTTCGGACAGGCACATCGTTCCCGAGAACCGACCCGCGAACTCGTTACGCGCGAACACGGCTTTTTGCACTGCGGTACCGTGCACGAGCAGTAGATTCGCATTGCCCTTGGTGAGCATGCTCGATCCGATGCTGGCCGAGGCCAGCGCGAAGAATCCGTTGGCGGCCGCTTCGATCGTGTAGGGCAGCTGCATACCGCCTTCGTCATAATCCTGGGCCGCGCTAAGCATGCCGGATTCAGCGTAGGCGCGGCTTGCGCCATGTGTGGCCTGCGGGAGAATCACCCTCTCTCCGTCGAAGCGAGGCTCCTCAACGTCAACAATTCGGTTGAACGGCGCGAACTTCTCGCCGGCGATGCGCTCGCATGTGTCCAGCACCGCGTCAAACGTTTCGCGCGAGTGATCGGCAAAACGCTCGCGTCCGCTGAGTTGCCCGGCTTTCAGCCAGTCGTACAGAAGAAAGTCAAGGGTGGGCCGAAGGGACATGGGCCAGGCTACAAGACCTCGAACACGCCAGCCGCGCCCATCCCGCCACCAATGCACATTGTCACCAGCACCTTCTTCGCGCCGCGGCGCTTGCCTTCGATCAGCGCATGGCCCGTCAGGCGCTGACCCGACACGCCGTAGGGATGGCCGACGGCAATCGCGCCGCCGTTGACGTTCAGCCGGTCTGCCGGAATGCCCAAGCGGTCGCGGCAATAGATCACCTGGACGGCGAAGGCCTCGTTCAATTCCCATAGGTCGATGTCGCCGACTTGCAGCCCCAGCTTCTTGAGCACCTTGGGAACGGCGAAGACCGGCCCAATGCCCATCTCGTCGGGCTCGCAGCCCGCCACGGCAAAGCCCAGAAAGCGGCCGATCGGCTTGAGATTGTTGCGGCCGGCGTATTCTTCGCTGACTACGACGCAGGCTCCCGCGCCGTCGGAGAACTGGCTGGCGTTGCCTGCCGCGATCACCCCGCCAGGCAAAGCCGGCTTGATCCCGCTGATGGATTCCTGGGTCGTGCCTTCACGCGTTCCCTCGTCCCGGGTTGCTGTGACTTCCTTCGTGCGCAGGCCCATCACTGCATCGGCCACACCGGCTTTGACCGTGATCGGTGCAATCTCGGCGTCGAAAAGGCCAGCGGCCTGGGCGGCGCAGGCTTTTTGCTGGCTGGCGGCGCCATATTCATCCATGACGTCGCGGGCAATGTTGTAGCGTTTGGCCACCTGCTCGGCCGTCTGCAGCATCGACCAATAGATCTCCGGCTTGAGCTTGTTCAGCTCCGGGTCGCGCAACATGTGGGTGTTCATTTCCTGCTGCACGCACGAGATGCTTTCCACGCCGCCGGCCACATACACGTCGCCTTCCCCCGCAATGACGCGCTGAGCGGCCAAGGCGATGGTCTGCAGTCCCGACGAACAGAAACGGTTGACCGTGACACCCGACACCGTGATTGGCAAGCCGGCCATCAAGGCGATCTGCCGCGCAATGTTGGCGCCGGTCGCGCCCTCGGGGTTGGCGCATCCCATGATCACATCCTCGATCTGGGCCGGGTCGACACCGGCGCGCTGCACGGCATGCTTGACCGCGTGACCGCCCAGCGTGGCGCCGTGGGTCATGTTGAACGAGCCTTTCCAGCTCTTGGCCAGAGGCGTGCGGGCGGTGGAGACGATTACGGCGTTGGTCATGTTTTTGCCTTGTCAGTTGAATGTCTTGCCTTCGGCGGCCAGTTTTGCAAGCAGCGGCGCGGGTTCCCAAAACGCTGCGTCGTCATGGGGGTTGAGCTGGAAGCGCTTCATCGCCTGCACCACGTTGAACAGGCCCACCTGGTCCGCATACAGCATGGGGCCGCCACGATGGATCGGGAAGCCATAACCCGTCAGGTAGACCATGTCGATGTCGCTGGCCCGCGACGCGATACCCTCTTGCAGGATGCGCGCTGCCTCGTTGACCATGGCGAAAACCAGACGCTGGACGATCTCTTCGTCGGCGATCTTGCGCGGCGCGATGCCCAGTTCCTTGCGATGGTCCTCGATCATCTTGTTGACCAGGTCAGTCGGAATGGCATCGCGCTTGCCGGCCTGGTAGTCGTACCAGCCCGCGCCGGTCTTCTGGCCAAAGCGGCCCAGTTCGCACAGCTTGTCGGCGGTGCGGCTGTAGAGCATGTTCGGGTGTTCGATGGCGCGGCGCTTGCGAATCGCCCAGCCGATGTCGTTGCCAGCGAGGTCTCCCATGCGGAACGGCCCCATCGCGAAGCCGAACTTCTCGATGGCCTTGTCCACCTGTTGCGGCGTCGCACCTTCGTCCAGCAGGAACCCGGCCTGGCGGCTGTACTGCTCGATCATGCGGTTGCCGATGAACCCGTCGCACACGCCCGAGACCACCGCCGTCTTCTTGATTTTCTTGGCGATCACCATCACGGTGGCCAGCACGTCGTTGGCGGTGGCTTTGCCACGCACCACCTCCAGCAGCCGCATCACGTTGGCGGGGCTGAAAAAGTGCATGCCCACCACGTCCTGCGGTCGCTGCGTGAAGTTGGCGATCTTGTCGACATCCAGCGTCGAGGTGTTGGACGCCAGTATCGCGCCGGGCTTGGCCACGGCGTCGAGCTGCTTGAACACCGCCTCCTTGACGCCGAGCTCCTCGAACACCGCCTCGATGATCAGGTCAGCGTCTTTGAGGTCGTCA
>JANYAN010000035.1 GCA_025361305.1 Burkholderiales bacterium | reverse complement strand
GCAGCACTTCAGGGTGCGGTAAAACCAGGAACTTCTCGTCGCGCATGGTGGCCATGACGTCAGCGGCCACCTGCTCGGCGCTGAGCACGCCATTGACGCCGGCCGAGCCCGTGCCGTTGGCGGTCATGTCGGTCTGAACAGATTGCGGGCACAGGCAGGCGACGCGCAGCCCGCGCCGTCCATACGCGATGCGCAGCCACTCGGCGAAGGCGACGGCAGCGTGCTTGGTGACTCCATAGGGCGCCGACTCGACTATGTTGAGCAGCCCGGCGGCCGAGGCCGTGACCATGAAAAAGCCCTCGCCACGCGCCACCATTTCCGGAACTACGGCGCGCGCCGCCCAGACATGGGCCATGCCATGGACCTGCCACATCTTGTCCCACAGCACGTCTTCTAGCTCGATGCCGCCCATGCGACCCAGGATGCCGGCGTTGGAGAAATAGGCGTCGACCTGCCCGAAGCGTTCCCGGGTCGCGGCCACGAGCGCCTGAATGTCGGCCTCCCTGCTGACATCGCAGCCCAGGGCCAGCCCACCGACATCGCGCGCAACACCCTCGGCCCGCTCCAGATTGACGTCTGCAACGACGATGCCGCGGGCGCCTTCAGTGGCCAGGCGCCGTGCCAGGCCGGCACCGATCCCGCTCGCGCCACCGGTGACGATGGCGACTTTTCCACGAATTTCCATGGGAACCTCCAGAAGCGCAAAGCATAGGCCCTGAGCGCGGGGGCGCAAGCCACGAAGGCGACACGGCCTGGCCAGTTCCCCGCGCTAGGATGGCCCCGTGACAGACGAACCGACCCAACCATCAGCCTGCAACTAGACTACCTTGCCCCGGCACCGCTGGGCGCATGGTTGCAGGGCACGCCGGCGCTGCGCGTCAGCGGCATTTCCAAGCAAGGCCCTCTGATTGGCGACGGCACAGACAGCGACCCGTTGAGACTGCGCGCGCCGTAGCCGGATATGCTGGCGTGCCGGCGCGCATGCTCCACAATGGCGCCAGCCTGCTGCAAGCGTTCCAAAGTGACAAGGAACAGCAAATGATCATCGACTGGATGCACTTTACGCCGTGGACCTCGCTCACCGGCGGGGTCCTGCTGGGGCTGGCCTCGGCACTTTTCATCCTGCTTCATGGCCGGGTTCTTGGCATCAGCGGCATCCTGGGCGGGCTGATCAAGCCGCGCCCGAACGAAGCCGGCTGGCGCATCGCGTTCCTGGCCGGTCTGCTGGTTGCGCCGACCGTCTGGTCACTGTGGGCCCCACCAGTGGTTCCGCGCATCGAGGCCGGCTGGTCCGTGCTGGTGGTGGCAGGCCTGCTGGTGGGCTGGGGCACACGCTACGGTTCGGGATGCACAAGTGGCCATGGCATCTGTGGACTGTCGCGCCTGTCGCTGCGCTCTCTTGCGGCAACGCTGGCCTTTATGGCTGCGGGCTTTGCCACCGTTTACCTGGCGCGGCATGTGCTCGCCTGAAGGGAGGCCGAAATGTACAGATTGATCGCGTTTCTGGTCGGCCTGTTGTTTGGGGTCGGCCTGATCTTCTCGGGCATGACCGATCCGGGCAAGGTCATCGGTTTCCTCGACCTGGCCGGTGCGTGGGATCCGTCGCTGGCCCTCGTGATGGGCGGCGCCGTCGCGGTGGGCGTCCTTGCGTTCGCGCTAGCTCGGCGACGCACAAGCGCCTTTCTGGGTGGGGCCATGCTCCTGCCTGGCGACGGCCCCGTTGACCGGCGGGTGCTGATCGGGAGCCTTGTGTTCGGCGTTGGCTGGGGCTTGGCTGGCTTCTGCCCTGGGCCAGCCCTTGTCACACTGGGTGGCGGCCACATGAAGGCGGCAATATTCGTGCTTGCCATGCTGGCTGGCATGGTGGTGCATGAGCTCAGTGCGCAACCGCCGCTGCAGGCCGTACCGGAGTAGCAATGGGGTCGGCGCAGATGGCCCCTCTGTTGGGTGTGCTGGTGGGCGTCGTGCTGGCGCTGACCGGTGCCGGCGGCGGGATCATCGCGGTTCCTCTTCTGGTGTTCGGCCTTGGCCTGGGCGTGGCACAAGCCGGACCGGTGGGGCTGCTATCCGTGGGACTGTCGTCCTTCGTGGGGGCGGCGCTGGGTTTGCGGGCGCGCACCCTTCGCTACCGGGCTGCGGCCGTCATGGCAACGGGCGGACTTCTGCTGACACCGGTTGGCCTGTGGCTGGCGCAACGTGTGCCCAATCGGCCGCTTACCGTGCTGTTTGCATTGGTGCTCTCCATGGTCGCTGTGCGCGTGCTTGTGCTGGCGTCGCGTGAACGGCGCGGAATCGCGGCGCAGCGGAGCAAGGCGCCGCCGTGCCAACTCGATCCCGCGATCGGAAGGCTGGTATGGACGGCGCCCTGCGCCCGCGCACTGCTGCTGGCCGGCGCGGTCGCCGGCTTTTTATCGGGTCTGCTCGGGGTGGGCGGCGGTTTCGTCATCGTCCCCACCTTGCTGGCGGTGACCGACTTGCCGATGAAGGCCGTGGTGGCCACATCGATGGGCGTGCTGACCATCGTCTCGACAGGCGCGGTGATCAACGCCGGATTGGCCGGACATGTGGACTGGACCGTCGCCTGGCCGTTCGCCGCCGGTGCGCTGGCCGGCATGCTGGCAGGACGACTGTTGGCCAACCGTGCGGCTGGTGCGCAGCTGCAGCAAGGCTTCGCCGTGTTGTCGTTGGCGATCGCCGCGGCCTTGCTCATGAAGGCGGCCGCCTGACTGGCGGCCGACCGGCGGCACCTGGACTACGATACCGACCATGAATACGACCAGCACCATGGCCGGGCTGCCGCCAGTGAGCTTGCGCAAGGATGCAGGCGTCATCGGCCTGGTTGGCCTGGCCCACATGATCAGCCATTTCAGCCAGTTGCTGCTGGCGCCGCTGTTTCCCTGGCTCAAGGAAGCGTTCAATGCCAGCTACACGGAGCTGGGCTTTCTGATGACATTGTTCTTCGTGGTGTCGTGCGGGGTGCAGGCGGCTTCGGGCTTCCTGGTAGACCGATTCGGCCCGCGGCCCATCCTGTTCGGTGGGCTGGCGCTGCTCGGGCTGGCCGCCTTCGGGTTCGCGGTCAGCCCCGGCTATTGGGCCATGGCGCTGTGCTCGGTCGTCGCAGGCGTTGGCAACGGCGTATTCCACCCTGTGGACTACACGTTGCTCAACCGCAAGGTCAGCCCGCGCAGGCTGGGCCATGCGTACAGCTTCCATGGCATCACCGGCAGTCTGGGCTGGGCCGCCGCGCCAGCGTTGCTGGTGCCGCTGGCCATCGCGTTCTCGTGGCGGGTGGCGCTCATGGGGGCGGGCACGCTGGCCTTCGCTGTGCTTGCCATCCTGTGGCTGAACCGTGCTGCCTTGAAGCTGGATGGTGCGGGGCCGGCCCGGCCTGGCCAGACGCCGCACGCTACTGACAGTTTCGGCTTCCTGCGCATCCCGGCGGTGTGGATGTGTTTCGGGTTTTTCTTCTTCTATGCGGTAGTGCTCAGCGTGATCCAGGCCTTCGCTCCCGAGGCTGCGCGCCAGCTGCATGGCGTGCCGGTAGCGGTGGCCGCACTGTGCCTCACGGTCTACATGATCTGCAGCGCGGGTGGCATGGTTCTGGGTGGGTTCCTGGCGTCCGACCCACGGCGGTGCGAGCGAGTTGTCGCTGCCGGATTTGGCATCGCTGCGCTGATCGCGCTGGCCATCGGTTTTGGCCCGGTGCCGGCCATGGCCGTACCAGTAATGTTCGGGGCAATGGGATTTGCCAGCGGCATCGCCGGTCCCTCGCGTGACCTGCTGGTCAAGCGCTCGACACCGGAAAACGCGACGGGACGGGTCTACGGCATCGTTTACTCCGGCCTGGACATCGGCCAGGCCGTCTCTCCGCTGTTCTTCGGGGCGTTGATGGACCGTCATCAATATCAGGGTGTCTGGCTGGGCCTGGTCGCGATGCAGGCGGTGCTGATCGCCAGCGCCTTCAACGTCAGACGGGTCAGGCGAACCGCCGTCGCGGTGGCCTGAGCGTCCTGGCCCGCCGCCAGCGGCGCTGTATCCTCGGGCCATGTACGCGCCCTATTTCGGCCTGAAGCAG
>JANYAN010000032.1 GCA_025361305.1 Burkholderiales bacterium | reverse complement strand
GCCGCGCGCCCAGGGCCTCGCAGGAGGGCCTTCGCCGGGCGAGCGCGGCCGCGGTGGTATCTGCACGACCAGCGTGCTGCCGTCGTTCATCTCGACATTGAATTCGACACCCTGGCCGGGGACACGCACCGGCCGCGACGTGGTTTGCCCCAGGATGTCGCCCGCCTCGTTGCGGATCACCACTTCGCGCACGGGCGCCTGCTCGGCATTGAAGCGCCACAGCCAGCCGAAGGCCACGGTGAGTACCGCCACGGCGATGACGACCGCAAGCCAGATGCGGACGGCGAGCGCAAACCGGAGGCGCCGGGGCCAGGCCGTCACGTCAGTCCTGCTGCTTGGCGAAGACGTAGCCCACGCCGCGGACAGTCAGGATGCGCTTGGGATTTTTCGGATCGACTTCGATGGCCGCGCGGATCCGGCCCATGTGCACGTCGATCGAGCGGTCAAACGCTTCGAGCTCGCGGCCGCGCACCGCCTCCATGATCTGGTCGCGCGTGAGCACGCGGCCAGCCCGATCGGCCAGCGTGATCAGCAGGTCGAACTGGTAGGAGGTCAGTTCGCAGGGCTGGCCCGCAACCGTGACGGCACGCGAATCCCGGTCTATGTCGAGCGAACCGAAACGCAACGCCTTGCCGGCTGGCGGCGCGCCTTCGACGTGCCGGCGCAGGACAGCGCGGATGCGCGCCAGCAGCTCGCGCGGCTCGAACGGCTTGGGCAGATAGTCGTCGGCCCCGAGTTCGAGGCCGATGATGCGGTCCATCGGGTCGCCCTTGGCGGTGAGCATGAGCACGGGCACCTGGCCGCCCTGGCCTGGCAGGGCGCGAACGCGGCGGCACACTTCCAGCCCGTCCATGTCCGGCAGCATCAGATCCAGGATTACCAGGTCAGGCCCGCCATGGGCCCCGGGATCCCGCAACATGGCCAGGCCCGTTCTGGCATCGAGGGCATGGGCGACACTGAAGCCTGACCGCTCAAGGTATTCGCGCACCATCTGAGCCAGCCGCGCATCGTCCTCGATCATCAACAGGCGTTGCATTTGCGGATGGTACGTCTTGGCGGGCTGCCCCGGTTGTGGATGATCCGGCTCCCCGGTGAAAGCGTCCCTGCGCGCATCAAGGGTATCGGTCTGGGACACGGTCATGGTTTCTTGCAATCGCTACTGGGGCGGGTTGCGATGTTGGTGGGTGTGCATCTAGCCGGATTGAAGCGCCTGTAAAGTTAGGTAAATGCCTGTACCGCTTTCACCGTCCACGCAGCCCGGGACACTGTCCGACATGCTTGAACGCCAAGCCGCAGTGCGCCCCCACGCGCTGGCGCTGGAGTTCGAGGGCGCGACGCTGGACTACGCCGAATTGGCCGCGCGAAGCGAGGCGCTGGCCCGCCACCTCTGCCACGACTGGGGCGTCAGCACGGGCGACAGGGTCGCCTGGCTGGGGCTGAACCACCCCATCCAGCTAATTCTGCTGTTCGCGCTTGCGCGCATCGGTGCCATCTTGCTGCCGCTGAACGTGCGCCTGTCGCCAGCGGACTGGGACTCGATGATCGCGCAGTGCTCACCACGGCATCTGGTGCACGATGCCGCGTTGGCCGACCCGGCGCGCGAATTGGGTAAGCGCGCCGGGCTTTCGCTGCACGCCACGGATGAGCTGGCCGGCGTACCGACCGACGGCCGCATGGAGGTTGCAGGCGGACCCGCTTCACCCGTCTTGCTGGTCTACACCTCGGGCACGACCAGCCGCCCAAAGGCAGCGATCCATACCCAGGGCATGCTGCTGGCGAACATGGCCATCGCCGCATCGATGCAGGCCATCAGCGCGCTAGACCGTATTGCCACCGTGCTGCCCCTGTTCCATGTCGGCGGCCTGTGCATCCAGACGCTGCCCGCGCTGTTCGGCGGCGCGGCCGTGCTGCTGCACGCGCGTTTCAGCCCCGAGGCCACTCTGGCCTGCTTCGAGCGGCAGCGCCCGACGCTGACGCTGCAGGTGCCCGCCACCATGAAGGCGCTGATAGACCATCCCTTGTGGACCGGCACCGATCTATCCTGCCTGCGCGCGGTCTGGGCCGGCTCCAGCGTCCTGCCGGCGCCGCTGATCCAGGCCTTTCACGCGCGGGGTGTGCCGGTTTGCAACGTGTACGGCGCCACCGAAACGGGGCCATTCTCCATCGCGCTGCCGCCGGAACATGCGCGCAGCCACGTCGGCTCCTGCGGCTGGCCGGCGCCGGGCGTTCAGGTGCAGCTGGCCACCGAGAAGGGCGGCACCGGCGAATTGCTGGTGCGTGGGCCCAACGTGGTTCAACAATACTGGCCCGACCAGCCGGCGTGCGACGCGCAGGGCTGGTTCCACACCGGCGACCTGGCCAGCCGCGCCGCCGACGGCAGCTACACGGTGGTTGGGCGGGCGACGGACCTGATCATCTCAGGCGGCGAGAACATCCACCCGGCCGAGATCGAGGAACTGTTGTCGGCACACCCTGGCGTCGCCGAATGCGCCGCCTTCGGCCTGCCGGACGAGACCTGGGGTGAGATCGTGGCGATCGCAGTTGTACGGCGGCAGGGTGCGCGGATTGATGAGCAAGATCTGCGGCGCCACCTGGACGGCCAACTGGCGCGCTACAAGATGCCGCAGCGCTGGCTTTGGCTCGATGCCCTGCCGCGCACGGCATTGGGAAAGCTGCAGCGCCACGCGCTGGTGCAGGCGGCGGCTATCGCCGGTGACACGCTGATTTAGTTTCGGTTGTCCTCGCGTCGCGCCAGGTGCTAACCGGCAGGGGCTCACACTGTGGCGGTCGGCGCTTCGCACCGACTCCGCTGGGCTGCTCGGCCCGGGGTCGGCGTCGTACAACTCTCTACGGGCGCTGAAGGCGCCCTGCGTTCGGACAAGTACGACGAGTTAGCCACGTAGCGCGCTTTGCGTGCCCGACCCCAGGCC
>JANYAN010000016.1 GCA_025361305.1 Burkholderiales bacterium | reverse complement strand
AAGGCGTTCAGCCGCGCAGCATTGAGAAGTTGAGCAGCCGGGTGGCAATCACGGTTTCGGCCAGGAAGCACAACAGCGCCAGCAGGAAGCAAACCACCCCGGCCAGGAATCCGCCGACGGCGTAGCGATCGATGTGGAATTCCGCCGTTTCGCCGAGAAACAGCAGAATGATGGTAATGCCGATCAGGAAGGCGCAGGTGGTCAGCAGCGCGATGCAACCATTGGCCAGGCGGCCCCGCAGCCGCAATTCCGACAGTTCGGCAAGCGACCGCTCGAGCAAGGCATTGTCGGCGCACCCCAGCGCTCTTTCCTCGACGAGGCGCGCCCGGTCGATGATGCGGGCCAGTCGCCCTGCCACAGCGCCGATCATTCCAGACACGGCCGTGAGCAGGAACACCGGCGCCACGGCGAGCTGGATGCCATGGGTGACGGCTGTGGTGTCGACTGGAAAAGGCATGGCAAAACCCGGGTGAAACGACACGCCGATTATCAGCCAGCGGCACGCGCCCCGCCTTGCGGTTATGCTGGCCTGAGCCCATGCAGTCGCACCATCCCACCCCAACCAAAGAGCAGATCGCCATGCTCGAGCCTTTCGAGCGGCTCGGCCTGGACCGGATCGAGCTGGTCTCCTCCGCCGAGGGCGCAAACCTGGCCTACGATGAACTGGCCGGCGCGCCGGCCTGGGGCTTTGATACCGAATCGAAACCGACCTTTGTGAAGGACGAGGTATCCCATGGCCCACATGTGCTTCAGCTGGCCACCGCGCACAAGGCCTGGGTGATTCAGCTGCACGACCCCGGCTGCCGTGCCGTGGCCTGCTCGCTGCTGGCCCTGCCGGGCGTCACCAAGGCCGGCTTCGGCCTGGGCGACGACCGTCGGCGCATCGTTGGCAAGCTGGGCGTCGAGCCGGTGGACGTGCTGGAACTCAATACGGTGTTCCGCGATCGCGGCTTTCGCAAAGACATGGGCGTCAAGGGCGCCGTGGCCGTTCTGTTTAACCGGCGATTCATCAAATCACGCAAGGCGACGACGTCGAACTGGGCCAACCCGCGATTGACCGAGGCGCAGCTCGTGTACGCTGCCAACGACGCCTATGCGGCCTTTCGCGTCTATGAAGCTCTGCTGCTTCCTGGCAACTCCACCACAGCATGATTCCGTTTTCGGTACTCGACCTCTCGCCCATCACCGAGGGCAGTGACGCGGCCCAGTCGTTCCGCAACACGTTGGACCTGGCGCGTCACGCCGAGGCCTGGGGCTACAACCGCTACTGGCTGGCCGAGCATCACGGCATGCCTGGCATTGCGAGCGCAGCGACCGCCGTGCTGATCGCCCACGTGGCCGGCGGCACCCGCAGCATCCGCGTCGGGGCCGGCGGCATCATGTTGCCAAACCACTCACCGCTGGTGATCGCCGAGCAGTTCGGCACGCTGGAATCGCTCTACCCCGGTCGCATCGACCTGGGGCTGGGCCGTGCACCAGGCTCCGACCAGGCCACAGCTCGGGCCCTGCGGCGCAACCTGATGTCGGACGCCGATGAGTTTCCGCGCGATGTGGTGGAACTGATGGATTTCCTCTCACGGGAGCCGCGCCAAGTGGTGCGAGCCGTGCCAGGCACCGGCCTGGAGGTGCCGATCTGGATTCTGGGCTCCAGCCTGTTCGGCGCACAGCTTGCGGCGATGCTGGGACTGCCATACGCATTCGCCTCGCACTTCGCGCCGGCACAGATGATGCAGGCAATCGAGCTGTACCGCGCCAGTTTCAAGCCTTCGGCCCGCCTGGCCACGCCCTATGTGATGCTTGGCTTCAATGTGTTCGCGGCCGACACCGACGAGGAAGCGGCCGTGCGGGCAACGTCGATGCAGCAGGCTTTCGTGAACCTGCGCAGTGGCCGGCCGGCCCGCCTGCCGCCGCCCCGACCGGGCTATGCCCAGGACGTCGGTCCCGCCGAACAGGCACTGCTGGCCAGCGTCCTGCCGTGTTCAGCGATCGGCGCACCCGATACTGTTCACGCAAAGCTCAAGGCATTCATCGAACGCACAGGCGCCGACGAATTGATGATCACCTCGCAAATGTTCGACCATGCGGCGCGCCTGCGCTCGTACGAAATTGCGGCGAAGGTACGCCAGACCCTGGACTTCAAGGATGCGGCATGACACGTACAAGTGGCTGGTCCTCCAGGGTGCTGGCGCTGCTCAAGGGCGGCAATACCGCGGCGTCACTGGCCCAGATCAAGGCAGCTCCCAGCGTGAAGGACATCCGGCAGTTGCGCGCAGCCATCGAGGCGGCGCATCTGACTGGTCGCTGGCCGGACGTCGACGTGACGATCTCTGATCAGATCGACGCGCTGTCGGCGCCGCGTCTGCACCGCTCACCCTGAGGTGGGACTAGATGTAACCGATGGGTACCGGCGCGTGGCGCAGGTGCAGCGAAAGGCCCAGTGCGGCCATGTGGTTCCCGTTGCGGCCCAGGATGGTTTCTGACAGCGGCAGGAAATCCAGTTCCTCGAACTGAGCATGGGCCGCGTAGCTGCGCACCAGTTCCTGCACGGCCTCAGCGTCGAGCTGCGCCGGTTTGCCATGCGCGATGTCCTTGAGGGTCGGCTCAAGCCGCTTCCAGGCGGCCTCGACCCGGCGGTGCTCGTGCGTAAGCCGTTCGACCATCGCCTGGACGCGGTCGCGCTCTTCACCCGCCGCGGCGCTCTTGAGTACGGCCGGGAACAGGTCTCGCTCCTCATCCTGGTGATGTTCAAGGACAGGGCCGCTGAAAAAGGCAATCGTGTCGGTGGCGACTTTGCGGGCGCGCACCACTGGCTCCATGAGTGCCGGCAATTCCGCGAATTGCCCAAGCTGCAAGACGATTCCCTGGTGACAAAGGGAAAAGTTCGTCAGCGGTGCGTCAATGCTCACCTGGGCTGAGTCGACGGGTATCTTGGTCATTGGGCATGCCCTCAGTTGCGGCGCGGACTCCAATATAGTCACGCGGCGCTCCCGGCGGGGACCAGAATCGCGTCCTGGTTGATCCAGGTCATTCCGATGTCCGGAACGACCCGGATTCCCGGCGCTCAGCTGCGGTTGGGGTTGTTCGGTGCGCGGTCGGACCGATTGGGCACGCCGTCGCCATCGCGATCATTCCTTGTGCGCACCCAATGACCCGGCTGTTGCTGCCAACGGCCATTGTTTTCCACCCAGCGATGCGGCTCGTAGCCGTAACCCGGCCGGGCCCGCATCCACGATCCAGCAACCCACACGTGGCGCTCGTGACGCCACTCCCAATGGCCCGGCGCCCATTCCGAACCATGCCGAGGGGCGGGAACGACTTCGACGCGCATTGCGGGCGGCGCTACCTCGACAAGCACCGTTCGGGCGGATGCCGTCAGGGGCACGGCGGCGAAAGACGATGCGACGATGGCCGCAAGGATGAGCTTCTTGAACATGGTTGGATTCCCGGGGGGTTGGAGCGTCGGAATGAAGCTCACCTTGTCCTAACGGCACCGCCGTTGCACCGTTGACCACCAGCCTGTAGGATGGCGGCCCGTCAGCGCGCAGGACAGGCGCCGCCGAGGCCCCGCCGTGGCGCACCCTTGACGCACGTCAAGCAGACCGCCACCGGTCGGCCGCACCATAAAAGCTGATCAATCAGCCATGAAAACGAGGCACACCATGTTCAAGCACATCCTG
>JANYAN010000521.1 GCA_025361305.1 Burkholderiales bacterium | reverse complement strand
CTGACGGTAATCACCAAGAGCAACGCGCAGCGCCACGCCATGGTGATGTGGGACGAGATCGCGGTCCAGATTTCCAGGGAATTCCCTGACGTAAAGTGGGACAAGGAATTGGTCGACGCAGCCACTGCGCGCATGGTGAATCGCCCCGCGACGCTGGACACCATTGTGGCCACCAACCTGCACGCCGACATCCTGAGTGACCTAGCCGCGGCGCTGGCCGGTAGCCTGGGCATTGCGCCCACGGGCAACATCGACCCGGAACGCCGCTACCCGTCGATGTTCGAGCCGATCCACGGTTCGGCCTTCGACATCATGGGCAAGGGCCTGGCCAATCCGGTGGGTACGTTCTGGTCGGTCGTGATGCTGCTGGAGCACCTTGGCGAGAACGAGGCCGCGAGGCGGTTGATGGCGGCCATCGAACACGTCACGGCCGATGTGTCACTGCATACTGGCGACTTGGGAGGCAAGGGCCGGACGGCCGACGTCACGCGAGCAGTCTGCCAGGAGCTGACAGCCGGGGCGCTGGCCCAGAATTGAGGCGGAGACCTTTTAATGACCGTGCCCAATCCGGCCACCGAGCCGCGCCGTTTCCTCGAACACCTGTACCTGGCTGCGGTGCGGAGCGCCTTGCCGCTGCACAACACCGCTGCCTTCCTGCCCCCGCCGCCGAGTGGCCGCACCATCGTGCTGGGCGCGGGCAAGGCCGGCGGTTCGATGGCGCATGCCGTCGAAGCACTGTGGCCAGCTGATGCACCGCTGGAAGGGCTGGTCGTCACGCGTTACCACCACACGCCGCCCCGCCCTGAGGGCCTGAAGCAACGCATCGAAATCGTCGAGGCCGCACACCCGGTACCGGACTCGGCTGGCCTGGCTGCGGCTCAACGCATTCTGGCGATGGCGCATCGCGCGACGAAGGATGATCTTGTGTTGTGTCTGATCTCCGGGGGCGGCTCGGCTGTGCTGACTCTGCCGGCCGAAGGATTGAGCCTGGAGGAGAAACAGGGCATCAACAAAGCGCTGCTGAACTCGGGCGCCAACATCGCCGAGATGAACTGTGTGCGCAAGCACCTCTCACGCATCAAGGGTGGGCGCCTGGCCGCCGCGTGCGCGCCGGCCAGGGTCGTGACACTGACCATCAGCGATGTGCCTGGCGACGACCCATCGATCATCGCCAGCGGGCCGACGGTGCCCGACGCCAGCAGCTGCGCCGACGCCATCGCCATCCTGCAGCGCTACCGCATCGCGGTGCCCGGCGCCATCATGAGCCTGCTCGAGCAAGGCGCGCTGGAGACGCCCAAACCCGGTGACGCCACCTTCGGTGGCCACGAAGTGCACATGATCGCTACCCCGCAGCAGTCACTGGAAGCGGCGGCGCGGGCCGCCCGCGCGGCTGGCCTGGCGGCTCATATCCTCAGCGACGAAATCGAAGGCGAATCGCGTGAAGTGGGCAAGGTGCACGCGGCCCTGGCCCGCGCCGTGGCGCTGCGCGGCCAGCCGTTTGCCCGGCCCTGTGTGATCCTGTCAGGTGGCGAAACCACGGTGACGGTGAAGAAGCAGCCCGAAGGAACACCGCGCGGTCGCGGCGGCCGCGCCGCCGAATTCTGCATGGGCCTGGCTCAGGCGCTGCAGGGCCTGCCGAACGTGTGGGCCTTGGCGGCTGACACCGACGGCATCGACGGCACAGAAGACAACGCGGGTGCCTTCGTGGCGCCCGAGACCCTCTCGCGGGGTCAGGGCCTGGGCATGAAGATGGACCGCTACCTGGACCGCAACGATGGCTATGGGTACTTTCGCCAGCTTGACGACCTGGTGATCACCGGGCCGACGCACACCAATGTGAACGACTTCAGGGCGATGCTGGTGGTCTAGGAATATCAAGGAGGATGTTCAGACGCGCGCAGTTGAAACGCGTTTCGCCAACTCGAGCTTGGCGATGGCGTTGCGGTGCACTTCGTCCGGGCCGTCGACGATACGCACAGTGCGCTGGTGGGCGTATGCTTCGGCGAGCCAGAAATCCTGGCTCACTCCGGCAGCACCGTGTGCCTGGATCGCCCAGTCGACCACTTTGCACGACATGTTGGGGGCAACCACCTTGATCATCGCGATCTCGGCGCGGGCGTTCTTGTTACCCACCGTATCCATCTTGTAGGCGGCATTGAGTGTCAGCAATCGGGCCTGGTCGATCATGCAGCGCGACTCGGCAATGCGTTCGTGCCAGATCGACTGCTCCGCCAACGGGCGGCCGAAGGCGACCCGCTCACGCAGCCGCGCGCACATCAATTCCAGCGCCCGCTCTGCGGCTCCGATGGAGCGCATGCAGTGATGGATGCGCCCCGGCCCGAGCCGGCCCTGGGCAATCTCGAAACCGCGTCCTTCTCCGAGCAGGATATTGGATGCCGGTACCCGGACGTTCTCGAGCAGCACCTCCATGTGGCCGTGCGGGGCGTCGTCGTAACCGAACACCGAGAGATGCCGCAGCACGGTAACGCCGGCGGAGTCTCGCGGCACCAGCACCATGGATTGCTGCGCATGGCGCGGGGCGTCCGGGTCGGTCTTGCCCATGACGATGAAGATCTTGCAATGCGGGTTGCCGGCACCCGAAGAGAACCACTTGCGGCCGTTGATCACGTAGTCGTCGCCCTCGCGCCGGATCGTGCACTGGATATTGGTGGCGTCGGAAGAGGCGACCGCGGGCTCGGTCATCAGGAAGGCGGACCGGATCTCGCCGGCGAGCAGCGGCTCCAGCCACTGCTTCTTGTGCGCCTGCGTGCCGTAGCGTTCGATGGTTTCCATGTTACCGGTGTCGGGCGCGGAGCAGTTGAAGACTTCGCCCGACCAGGAGACGCGGCCCATGATCTCGCACAGCGGGGCGTAGTCCAGATTGGAAATCGCCGACACGCCCTCGTACTGGTGCGGCAGGAACATGTTCCACAGGCCCGCCTTGCGCGCCAGGGGTTTGAGTTCTTCGATGAGCGGCGACACTTGCCACGCATTGCCGGCACGCCGGAACGCAGCCATCTCGTGGTGATAGCGCTCTTCGTTGGGATAGATGTGCTGGTCGAAGAACTGGCGCAGGCGTTGCAGCAGGTCCTGGGTCTTGGGGGATGGTTCGGCAAACATGGCTTCTCCTTGGCTCGGGTTGCGGGGACCGGAAGCGGTCCCGTGGGTCTGGGACTATTAGAGCGCGAACCCGCCTGCGGTGCCGTCGCGTGAGCGACGACGGCCACACGTGACCGCTCAGTCCAGTTTGATGTCGGCGCTCTTGACCACGGCGGCCCACTTCGCGATGTCCGTTCGGATCAGCGCAGCGAACTCCTGGGGCGAGCTGAGCCGAACTTCGATGCCCGCATCGGCCATCTGGCGCACCAGGTCGGGCGCCGCCATCGCCGCGGCGATCTCGCGATGCATCCGCGACGTGACATCTTTCGGCGTCCCGGCCGGTGCCAGCACGCCCAGCCACAGCGACATTTCGTAGGCTTCCATGCCGGGCGTTTCCGATATCGTGGGCAGGCTGGTCGCTTTGCTCGGTCGCATAGGCAACTGTCTACTGTCGAATCGCGGCGATGGAATGTCAGTTGCGCCGGCGCCTTACGGCCCATCGCCGCCGGTCTTTGGCTTTCGCATCACGAGAAATTCCAACAACGCTCGGGCAGCAACAGATAGACTGCGGTCACCACGACGGATCACGAAAATCTCGCGTTTGAACCCTGGCGCGTTCAATGGCCGGGTGACCAGTTCTGCGTGCTGGAAGTGAAACAGGGTGAGCGCGGGCACAACGGTGATGCCCAACCCCGCCCGCACCATGCCGGCCACGGTGCTGAGCTGCTCCAGTTCCATCACGCGGTTCATTTGCGCCGGACGGATGGCGGCCTCGATGTGCTGGCGGACACTGCTGTTGCGTGCCAGGTGGATGAAGGGTTCACCGGCCAGGTCGGCCAGCGCGGGGCGGCGCCGGGCTGCCAGTGGGTGGTCGGCGCGGCAGACCAGGTGGAAGCGGTCGGCGCAAAAGGCATCGGTACGCAGTTCGGGCGCCGTGGCACGCACGGCGGCCAGCGAGAAATCGGCGCGGCCACTGCGCACCCGCTCCACGCAGTTCTCCGAAAGCTCGTCGGCCACGTCCAGTTCGATGCCGGGAAAGGCGATGCGGAACTGAGCCAGCACACCTGGTAGCCAGCCGGCGGCCAGCGAGGGCAGGGCGGCGATGGCAACGCGGCCGCGGCGCCGCGCGGCGTGCTCGCCCAGGTCAGCCAGTGCGGTGCGGAAATCTTCCAGTAACCGCGAGGCGCCCCCCATGAACAAGCGGCCCTCGGCGGTGAGTTCGACCTTGCGGGTGTCGCGGTCGAACAGGCGTATGGCGATGGCATCTTCCAGCGTGCGTATCAAGGTGCTGAAGGCGGACTGCGACAAATGGCATTGGCGCGCCGCTCGGGTGAAGTTCTTCTGCTCGGCCAGGGCGACGAATGCCTTCACCTGGCGCGTGGAGACATTCAGATCAGTTATCTGCATATTCGATCACTCTATCCAAAAAATGCGCTTTTGCAAATAGATTAGCAGACCTACACTTTTGCCATGGATGAATTGCTGGTGGGCTGCGCTGCAGGCTTTTCGGGTGACCGCACCGACGCTGCGCATGCGGTGGTTGATACGCTGGTGCGCAGAGGTGGCCCTGCCGTGCTGATTTTCGAAACGCTGGCTGAACGCACGCTGGCACTGGCCCAACTGGCCCTGCGCGACAACCCGCAAGCCGGCTACGAGCCCCTGCTGGACGATATGGTGGCGCCGGTGCTGGCGCGCTGCCTTGCCCACGGCATCCGCATCGTCAGCAACTTTGGCGCGGCCAACCCGCGCGGCGCCGCGCTACGCATCCGTGAGCTGGCGGACCAGCAGGGGCTGCGTGCGCCCCGAATCGCGGTTGTCACTGGCGACGACGTCTCAGGCACGGATCACCGCAGCGCGCTGCAGCAGGCGCTGGGCGCCGCCGGCCAGCGCATGGAGATCGCCAGTGCCAACGCCTATCTGGGTGCCGAGGCGATTGCCGCCGCGCTGCGGGCGGGCGCCGATATCGTCGTGACAGGGCGAGTGGCCGACCCATCGCTCACGGTGGGCCCGGCAATGGCGCACTACGGCTGGGCTGCAGATGATTGGGACCGCATTGCGCGGGCCACGATGGCCGGCCATCTGCTCGAATGCGGTGCCCAGGTGTGCGGCGGCTATTACGCCGATCCAGGCTTCAAGGACGTGCCTGATCTGGCGCGAGTCGGCTTTCCGATCGCGCGGATCGACGCCAACGGCGACTGCACCATCACCAAGTCGGATGGAACGGGCGGCTGTGTCGACGAGCACACCGTCAAGGAGCAATTGCTGTACGAGGTGCACGACCCGGCTGCTTACCTCACGCCGGACGTGACGGCGGACATCGCGCAGGCGCAAGTCACCCGCATTGCACCAGACACGGTTCGCCTCACCGGTGTACGTGGACATCCCCGGCCGGCCACGCTCAAGGTCAATGTATTTCACCAGCACGGCTGGCTGGCCGAGGGCGAAATCTCCTATGCAGGCCGCGGTGCCGAGGCACGCGCCCGTCTTGCTGCGCAGGTTCTGCAGCAACGCCTGGCCGGTTGCGGCCCGCTGCGCGTCGACCTTCTGGGCGTAGCCAGTGTGCTCGGCGACGACGCTGGCCGTTGGTTGTCCGCGCAGGCCGTGGGCCATTCGCAGGATGTACGCTTGCGGGTGGCTATGAACCATGCCGAGCACGCGGTGGCGCAGCGCTTGCCGCGCGAAGTGACTGCGCTGTACACCTGCGGCCCGGCCGGCGGCGGCGGCGTGCGCACCGGGCTTCGGGCAAGGCTGGGCACGGTTTCTTGCGGCATGCCACGCGAACAGGTGCCGGCGCAGTTCGAGTTCATCGGATGAGGGGCAGGCTCGACATGGATCAAAAAACAGTCACCGTTGCCTTGATCCACGCCGCTCACGGCCGCACCGGCGACAAGGGCAATCGCTCCAACATCAGCGTCATCGCCTGGCATCCCGATCTGTATCCGCTGCTGGTGAGTCAGATCACCGAAGAGATTCTGGTGCGGCAGTTCAGCCACCGCCGGCCCAGCCACGTGGCGCGCTACCTGCTGCCACACCTGCACGCCATGAACTTCGTTCTGGACAACGTCCTGGACGGCGGCGTCAACGATGCGCTGAACCTGGACAGCCACGGCAAGGCCCTCTCGTTCCTGTTGCTGGATCTGCCGCTGACCGTACCCGATTCCCTGCTGCCGCTGCTGCGCGGCTTCGATCAACCCAACCCAAACCCCGGAGACAGACTATGAACCGAATTCCCCGCCGTGCCGTCGTGCTGGCACTGCTTGCCGCAGCCGCGGCCCCCACCGCGTGGGCGCAAGCCAAGTACCCGGAGAAGCCGATCACCTTCATCGTGCCGTTCGCCGCGGGCAGTGCCACTGACCAGCTGGCCCGCGCACTGGGCAGCTCGATAACCGAGCAAAGCAAGCAGACCGTTGTGGTCGACAACAAGGCCGGTGCCAGCGGTATCGTGGCTGCGCAGATGGCCGCGAAGGCAGCGCCGGATGGCTATACGGTGCTGATCACCACCAACACGACACATGCCGCCAACGGGCACCTGTACAAGAAGCTGCCCTATGACGCGGTGAAGGACTTCGCGCCTGTCACCGGCCTGGGCAAGGGCGGGCAGGTGCTGGTGGTGCGTGCCGATGCGCCCTACAAGAGCGTGGCCGACTTGCTGGCCAAGGCCCGCAAGGACCCCGGCAAGCTCAGCTTCGGCAGCGGCAGTTCGTCCAGCCGTGTGGCCGGCGAGATGTTCAAGCAGCTCAGCCACACCGACATCCTGCACGTGCCCTACAAGAGCAACCCGAACGCGATCACCGACCTGCTGGGCGGCCAGATCGACATGATGATCACCGATACGGCGACCGGCGTTCCGCAAGTCAAGGCCGGTAAGCTGCGCGCGCTGGCTGTGTCGACCACTCACCGCATTGCGCTTCTGCCGGACGTGCCCACGATCGACGAGGCCGGCATCAAGGGCTACGACATGGGTTACTGGTTTGCGGCGTATGTGCCGACGGGCACTCCTGCGCCTGTCGTGGCGCGGCTGCGCGAGCTGCTGGTCCACGCCACGAAGAGCCCCGGGGCGACGAATTTCTTCGAATCCTCCGGCTCCCAGGCCTGGAACACCACATCCGACGAGCTCGCGAAATTCCAGACGGCCGAAACCCTGAAGTGGGGCAAGGTGATCAAGGCGGCGGGGATTGAGCCGGAATGACGCTGGCGGGGGCCAGCCGTGCATAAATGCAGGTGTTGCGAAGCGTGCCGTCCAGGGCACGGCGCTCATGCCGAAGGATTCCTTCCAGCGTGAACTGGCAACGCTGCGCGACGGCACGCGATTCGGCGTTTTCTTCGTCCGTGACGAGTTCGATGCGCACCGCGCCAATATGGGCGAACGCATATTCGGTCATCGCCGCGACGGCCTCGCTCACGAAGCCATTGCCGGTGCGTGAGGTCCGGCACCAGTAGCCAACCTCGGCCTTGGGCGCGTGCCACTCCACCCGGTGCAGGCCGGTTGCGCCGACCACCTGGCCCGTCGCCTTCTCGAACATCAGGAAAGGCAGATCCCTGCGCGCCAGGAAATTCGACTGGGCCGTCCGGCAATAGGTCTCGGCCGATTCCGGCGTCTGCTCGCCCGCGACCCAGGGCAGGGACGCGAGAAAGCGGCGAAGCTGCGGCAATGATTCGACGAGTGCAACGTGCAGCGCCGCGCCGTCCCCCGCCTGGGGTGGGCGCAGCACCAGGCGCGCGGTTTCGACGGACGAGGGCAGGTCGAGAAGAACAGGGTCGAGCATGGTGGCACCAGACCACGCATGGTAACGCCCAGGCGCGGGCTCAGCCGTGCAAAGACTCGTACTTGGCGAGCAGTTCGTCGTGGCTCTCGACAAAGTCGGGATTGACCACGATGCAATCAGAGGGGCAGACCAGCTTGCACTGGGGTTCGTCTTCAGCGCCAACGCACTCGGTGCAGCGCAGCGCGTCTATCACATAGATGGGGTCACCCACGCTGATCGCCTCGTTGGGGCAGGCCGGCTTGCAGGCGTCGCATGCGGTGCAGTCTTCGTTGATAAGCAGTGCCATGATGAATCTCCTTGTGCCAGGGCCTCAAGCCGCAGCCAACTGTTGCAGTTCCTGCAGCCGTTCATGCCTGAACGCGCCCCAAAGCGCCGCGCCGATGGCGCCAGCATAAATCGAATCGGGATGGCTGATCGCCTGGACGCCGACCTTCTCGTTGACCATTTCTTCCTGCACCGCGGCCAGCAGGCCGATGTCCAGGGCCAGGCCACCGGTCAGCAGCGCGGTGCCCTGCTTGATCCCCGTGACCTTGAGCAGTTTAACGATGCGCGACGCCATCGACAGGTGGATCCCTTTGAGGATGTCCGGGGTGGCGATGCCGCGGCTGACCATGTTGATGACGTCAGTCTCAGCGAGCACGGCGCAGATCGAACTGCATTTCTCGGGATCCTTCGAACTGCACGACAGGGCGCCGATTTCCTCGATCGCCACTCCCAGGTAGCGGGCGATGTTTTCCAGGAACTGGCCCGAGCCCGAGGCGCACTGACTGGTCATCTTGTACGACAGCACCTTGCCGCGCTCGTCGACGTAGATTGCGCGCCCGTTCAGGGCGCCGACATCAACCACCGCGCTGATACCTGGGTGCAGAAATACCCCGCCGCGTGCATGCGTGGTCATCGAGTAGAAGTGGCCGGTGGCGAACTTCACGTTTTCGCCCTCGCCGGTGGTGGCGATGTAGTCGATGTCGTTGGCGGCCAGGCCGGCGTCGGCCATGACGCTGTCGCGGCCTTCCTGCGCCAGGGTCATGGGGTCGCGGCGGCGTATCCGCTCGCAACGTTTGGCCAGCCACTCGGTGCGGCCATCTTCCACGCGGAACAGGGTGCTCTTGACGGCGCCAGAGCCGATATCGATACCGATGGTGATGGTCATATGGTTACCTCGCTTCTATGCTCTTGCCGTCTTGAACAACAGCGCGCCAGGCGAATGTCGCGCCACCCAGCGCGCCGGTGTAGATCGAATCCGGGTCGATGTTCAGCTGCAGTTCGCCATAGTTCTCTTTCACCAGGTCCTTGAGCGCCTTCACGGCAGCCTCGTTCTTGGCCACGCCGCCGGTAAAGGTGAATTGATCCCGGATGCCACCCGAGCGAGCCAGGATCGACATGGCGCGCAGGATGATGGCGCGGTGCAACCCGGCCATGATGTCCTCACGCTTGTCGCCCAGGCTGAGGCGATCGCGCAGCTCCGCGCCGGCGAACACGGTGCAGGTGGAATTGATGCGGATGGTCTTGGTCGACTGCATCGCCATCGGGCCTAGCTCGTGCAGGCCCATGTTCATCTCGTCGGCGATGAAGCCCAGGTAGCGCCCGCACCCAGCGGCACAGCGGTCATTCATCTGGAAGCTCTCGACGATGCCGGCCGGATCGACCTGGATCGCCTTGGTATCCTGGCCGCCGATATCCAGGACCGTGGCAGTGCCGGGATACATCACATGCGCACCCAGGCCGTGGCAGAGAATTTCGGAGCGGACATGCTCCTTCGAAAAAGGAAGGCGGGCCCGGCCATAGCCGGTGCCCACGACATAAGTCTCCTCCATCTCGGTATCCAGGATGCCCTTGATCGGCGCCTCCACCTGGCTGCGCCGCGCGGCAGTTTCGGGCAGGGCGGTGAAAGTGCGTTCCAGCGCCGCCAGCAGGTGCCGGCGGATCGAATCGGCATAAACGCGGTTCTCGACGTCGATGATCGAACGGTCGAACAGGTTCAGCAGGAAGTCGTAGCGTGTGCCGGCCTCTTTGGATACCGTCTCGCCGATGGCCAGGTACTGGCTGCCGGCGATGTCGCGGAAGAAGTCACTCTTGCGCTTGGCCTCGGGCGTGAACAGCAAGGGCGCTTCGAGCTTGAGTCGACGAAATACTTCGGCCAGTGATTCGCCGACGGCCTGCGTGGCGGCGCCGAAATGGGCCGTTTGCAGGTTGCGCATGCAGGTGTCTTCCAGGTCGACCAGCTGCTCAAGGTACTGCTCCGAGCGGAAGTCGCGCTCGAGTTGTCCGATGAATCCATCGAGCGCACCATTGAGCGCGCCGGTGCTGCCCAGCGCCTGCCGGAACAGGTGGAAGCGCCCGTTGAGCAGTGCCTCCTGCTTGGCGATGGCGGCTGCGGTGTCGTAATTCGAGCGCGAGTTGGTGATGCCGCGCCCGATGATGTTGCGGTCCTCGTCGATGACCACCGCCTTGGTGGTGGTGGACCCGAGGTCGATGCCGATAAAGGTGCGCATGGTGACAGCCCTCTATTGAACCGAGATCGGGATGAACTTGGGCGCCGTGGCACCGATGCCGGAGGTCCGTTTCTGCTTGACCATCTGGAAATAGCTCTCGAGCCGGTTCTTGACGTTCGCCGCCGAGAAGTAACGCGGATCGACCAGATCGGTTTCGATGAAGGCGGTGGGCTTGCCGGTGCGCCTTTCCACCTCGCGCAGGATCAGCAGCTGGCCGGCGGAGAAACTGTTGCAGCTCTTGATCGAGTTGATCAGGAGGCCATCGGCCTGGTACTCGTCGATGTACTTGCAGATCATGTCGATGCGCGACGGCAGATTCAGGTTGGTGTAGCACCCAAGGCAATAGTCGGCCAGCGATTCCAGCGGGTGCTCGGGATCGTGGCGGAAACCGAAGTCGTAGAGTCCGCCGACCTTGGCATAGGTGGATGAAACGACCACCGCACCTTCGTCATAGAACATCTTCCAGAAATCCCGGAAACTGGTCCAGTTGGGCGGCCCTTCGACGATCAGCCGGTATTTCTCTTCGCCCATGTCGCCGTCCGGCGTGACGGGCCCGCGACCCTCACGCACGCGTTGCTCGATCTCTTCGCGCAGCATGCGGTAGTACGTTGTGGCTTCGGGCGTGCCGCGAAACGCGGTAAAGATCGGCCCGATGTAATACACGGCGCCAAAGTAGCCGTCGATCGGCGAGGGCCGGTTCTTGGCCGACTGCAGCACCCGTACCAGGTCGTCCTCGGCCTTGGCCGATTCGCGCATGTACTGGCGCAGGCGGTCGATGTCGAACTTGACGCCCGAGATGCGCTCCAACGTGGGGATCACCGTCTCCTTTAGCTGCTTGACGACGTACTCGCGCATGTTCGGCTGGATGCGGCCTTCGCCCTGGTAGGGCACGTGCAGCATGACGGTCTCGCAGCCGTACTTGTGGCGGATCAGCTCGAACCACTTCATGAAGGTGAAGCAGCCGGTGTAAGACAGCAGCAGGATGTCGGGCCGGGGCAGCGGGTCGCCGGTCGGGCCGATTTCGCCGCCCATCATCGAGCCGAGGTCGGCCTTGACGTAGGTGCAGACGTCCTCGCTCTGGCCGTCGCGCTCGGCGTCCATGATCATCTTGCCGGACTTCTTGCGCATTCCGTTCTGCAGAGCGTTGGTCTCTGGCAGGCTGCGCGCCAGGTTGAAGCACATCAGCAATTCGTTGAGGTTGCCGGGAACGAATGTTGCCGCCACTTTGCGGCCCTGGCTGTGCGCCATGGCCAGGTCCATATAGTTCGAGTTGATGAGCTCCTTCTGGAAGTTCATCGCATCGTCCTTCTGGGCAACGGGCGGTTTTTTCTTGCTGACCGGCATCTCGATCGTTGTATTCATTTGACGCTCCACAGCTTGATGGAATCGGCGAAGGTGCCGGCCTGTTCACGGATCGGGGCCATCTGCCCCGTGTTTTCCGCGTACTTGAACGCGGTGTAGGGAACCTTGTGAGCTGCCAGCACGTCCTGCAACATCGGCCGCTCCAGCAGCGCCGGATCGCAGAACGAAGGCGCGGCGAAAATCACACCCTCTGCGCCGCGGGTCTTGACCTGTTTGAGCAGGAAGACACCTTTCTCTTCTCGCGTTGTTTCATACTTCGCGGCGGTTGAAGCCGAGCGGTGCAGGAAGGCCTTGGATAGCTCCTGCAGCGGGTCGCCGTCAGTCGGTACTTCGTCCAGTAGCCAGCGCGTGACCAGCATGAAGTCGTCGTCGACGACGTAGCAGCCCGACATCTCGATCGACTTGATCAGCGCCAGCGGGGGCTGTTCGCAGAATGAGCCATTGATCACAACCCGTGCGTTGTCCCGCTTGGGGCGGGCCGTTGCGTCGGTCGCGGCCAGGTACTCGCGGATCAGCGTTGTATGTTCCTCAGGCGGCAGCACCATGCCCGCGCGCAGCAGCAGGTAGACCTCGGATGTCGGCGCCTGCCAGGGCTTGATGGCGCGGTAGGCGTACAGCTCGCGCACGGCGTCGCGATTGTCGTTGTATACGCGGATGGAGGCGTTGATCTCCTCGTCGGTGATGGGCGTACCACGCAGCTTGCCCAGGTCTTCGCGCAGCGTCTGCATCTCCTGAATGTAGAAGTTGCCGCCGATCGAGTCGACGTAGTTCTGCGGGACGTCGATGTACCGCACATATTTGTCCTTGAACAGGATCTGCCACATGCCCGAGAGATTGCGGATCACGTCGCAGATGGACGGGAACAGCATGCCGTCCAGGCAATTCAGCCGGCCCGTCAGGCCCAGCTCGATGGTCGAGCGCGGTATACGGCAGATGTAGCTCTGGTAGTAGGCGTCGCCCTGGATCACCTCGAGCGAATCACCACCGCCCAGGATGCCCACGGGCAGCATGCCGGCGGCGTGGATCAGTTCGCGCGGCACGTACACGGGCAGGTAGCCGATGGCCTTGCGCCCGGGAGCTGCGGCCTTCCATTCCTGCACGGCATGAAAGTCAAGATCTTCGAACAGCTGCTGGCAGCGCTCCACGATCTCTTGCACGGGTGTCAGTGTCAACATATCAGACTCCGCCGAGCCGCCTCAAGGAGGCTGAGGCCCCCTCGGGGGGGCAGTGAACGTAGTGAACGTGGGGGCATCATTTCTGGCTCCTGTTATCGGTGCGTCCAGACTGGCTGGCGTTTTGTCAGGAAGGCGTCCAGGCCTTCGTTGGCGTCTTGGGTGCGCATCAGGCGCTCCTGATACAGCTGCTCAACCTCGGCCAGGCGTCGGCGCACATCTGGCAGCATCTGGCCTCGCGCGGCTGCCAGCGCACAGGCAAGGGCCGCTGCGCTCTTACCCTGCAGGTGCTGGTCGAACCAGTCCAGCGCGTCGGCGCCTGGGTCATCAGCCAGTGCCTGGACCAGCCCGATGGTCGCCGCTTGCGTGCCATTGATCGAGCGGCCGCTGAGCAGCAGGTCTTCGGCCTCGGGCTGGGAAACGCGATAGGGCAGCAGCACGGAAGCCGCGGGGGCGAAAACCCCAAGCTTGATCTCGGGCTGACCGAACTGCGCGTCGGCGCTGGCGAAGATCGGACCGCCGGCCAATGCCACTTCGAGCCCGCCGCCCAGACACTGGCCGCGTACGGCGACCAGGATCGGTGCCGGAAATTCGAGCATCTCCAGCAGCAGTGCATGCAGCGAGGCCAGCATCTGCGCGCAGTGCGCCGGCAGGTGTTCTTCGACGCTGGCGCCGAAACTGAAATGCGGTCCTTCGGCGTCCAGAAGCACGCCGCGCAAGCCGGTGTGCTTGCGATATTCCTTCAAGGCGGCGTGCAGCGCGAGGATCATCGCGGCGTCCACCAGATTGGCCTTGGGCCGCGACAGGCGCACGCGCAGCAAGGCGCCATCGCGCTCCAGCCAGACTTTCAGCGGCGAAGTCATGGAGCCCCCACGCTTGCGGGCAAGCCCGCTGCGCTGCCCCCCGAGGGGGCGCGAGCTTGCTTGAAGCGGTTCGGCGCGGCGCTCGATGTCATGGTCACGCTCATGGCCTAGTGCTTGTTCTTCGGCTGGATGGAGTCGTGCAGAGGGCCCAGCCAGGTGGCGCCAGCGGCCAGCTGCTGGCGCAGCAGTACAAAGTCGGCTTCCCGGTTGTCCTTGGTGCCCTCGTTGAAAGCCGTGAAGCCGGAACGAGCCTCGGTCATCATGTTCAGGGACAGCCAGGCGCGCGAACCTTCCTTGTTGCGGTTCCAGGTCTCCAGCTTGGGTTTGCGCAGTTCCTCGATGGTTTTCAAGGTGCATTCAGGAAAAGTGAGCAGGATCTTGGCGCACAGTGCTTCTACCTTTGCGTCCAGCATCGACAGGTCGACCGTGCCGCGGGCCATCAGGGCCTTGCCCTCTTTCGCCGCGTCGCCGGTCTTGGACGTGCCGTAGACGTTGCGGCCGAATTCGTCGAAGTTGCGTTGCGTTTCGACCGTGGGGTTGGCCGCGAACTTGCCGTCGACTTTCAGGGCTGGCGCGATGTCGGTGAGGATGCCCATCTGATAGGCCTGATGCGCCGAGAACGGTTCGCACAGCACGCACGCGGCCATGGCCCGCTCGGCGCCCACCATCAGCGGCAGGAAATCGGTGGCGCCGCCAATCGGCGCCGAGCCGTGCTTGGGGCCGGCCTGGCCGAATCGCGCCAGG
>JANYAN010000520.1 GCA_025361305.1 Burkholderiales bacterium | reverse complement strand
CTTTTGATGCGTCCAATCTGGATGGATTAACTGTGGATTTTGACATAGATCACTACACTAGAATGAACATACCAGGTCAGGTTTCAGCTAATTTTGATGAATTTAATTCGCAAACATTTAACAATAAAGCGCCCAAAGACTTCGATTTCAACGCGGTGTTATGGTATTATGAAACAGAAGACGTAAGCCAATTAAATGCTTCATCGTCATTGACCAGTAACGTTGATACTACATCAACTGATACAATAGTTACAACAGTTAGAACAAGCGTTAACACGACTACAACAAGCGTTGCTGGTATTAAAAAAGCCACCAATTTATACGGAATCAGCATATTGAATGGAATAGATTTAGAAGAGTTTGATGTTTCATTACGAGACGTTCCAGTTTATAAAAAACTTGTTACAAACGGTAAACAGGATGGATTGTCATACACTTTTTCGTTGAATTTGAATTTTAACATTTTAAATGAAAATCAGTTGGAAACGTTTGATCCAAACAAGATATACAGTTTATACAATTTTGATCTTTTCAACGAAGTCATGAACAGGTTGAATGCGACAAATGAAGGTTTCAATCAACTTATATCAGACAACGCGTTGCTTAAAACGGACGTGTCTAATTTGACGTCAATAATATACAATCAAAGCACGTTAGACGAAATAAACGCTAGATATCAAGGATTGTTCAATCTTTTAAATTCGTATTCTAAATTACAATTGGGAGATTCTGATACTATTGCAGTTGCAACAGATAACACCATCAGTCCACCTGTCATCAGATTGAGCACAAAAGATTCTTCCATTGGAGAAGTCTTTGAACTTCCAGTCAGTCAGTTATACAATCAACAAACAAACATAGCGTCTCCAGTCAACGTAATAGTTCCTGTAGGTAAAGATTTCTTAATAACGATAGTAAATGACGATGCAGCTGATGTGCAGTTGAACGGAAAATTAAACATAGTTTTGTCACGCGATTTAGATTACAAGCAGACATGTGAGATACTGATATGGCCTGATCAAGCTAAATTCAATAAGAAACTTAGCATAAGTATAAAAACAAGTTTAGTAAACGCTTCATTATACGATTCAGTACAAGGATATCCGCTTTTTCAAGAGATAGATCTTCCTATAGATTTAAACGTTAATCCTAATCAAAGCATCGATTCTATTTTTAAAAGATGGAATAATTTACCTAATAATATACCCGTAGTTTCTGTTAAGATAAATCAAATAAGCGATTCATATTACTTAGTATTTGAAATAAATCCTATTTATTCAAGTTCTTTAAGATTAGGAGATGTTATAGTTGTGCAAAACATGCAAATTGTTTATGCAACAGGCGTTGCACCGGCTGATTTTTCAGGACAATACAGCTTAGCGACTGAAATAACAGATTTTTTCGAAGTACAAATTTTAATACCTAACACTATTGGTAGAACAGTTTATGAAAGTGTAAAAGACATTACGCAATCGATAGATCTTAAGATAACAATACCTAATAACATGTTAAATCAGGTCGTTCAAATAAAATTTAACACCGGATATAAAATAAAAATAACAGCGTTTGATAGAATAAGCAGCACATTGGATGAGCGATATTCGATATCTGTTGAACCTTATATGAAAAAGAAACTCAACGCATAAAGTTATGACGTTTATAGAAGCGCAAAATATATTTTTAGATTTCTTTAAAGACAGCCAAGTTTTTAAAACCTCGACCGTTTGGGAAAAAATGGATAATGATAAAGGATACAAATGGGTTTTGGTTTTGCATAATTTAAATTACGGAGATTCTGTTATAATACACACCAAATTTATTTTAAAAACTGATTTAAAGAAAGAGAATCTTTTGAAAACACAATTTTCTTATCTATATGATTTAAACTGCGTTTATCGTTTTATAGATTTTAAAGAAAATTTAAAAGATAAGTTGAATGAGATAATATTGGACGGAAAATTTGGAATAAACGTAAAAAAGCTTTCCAATTTTTTAATAAATCCTACTATACGTTTAAACAAATACTTATACAAAAAACAAATAGATTGCACGTTGTTTGATTTCACTTACGATCCGCGTTATTCTATACTTCCTTGTAAATTGATAAATTTCGATTTTAAATTTGACATCAACAATGTTTATAAAGTCTCATTAAATCTTAAAAAGGAAGAAAAGAACAAGTTCGTTTATAGATTCCAATTGGATAAAAAATTCACCGAAATAGAAGTAGAGGATTTAAAGAACATAGAAGGTGTTATAATTCAATACGTTAAGAAACAGATATCATAAATTTTTCAAAAATTCGAACAACGTGTTTTTTAATAGATAGATCTAAAATTCCTATATGCAAGATTTCATTTTAAAAATAAACGAATTCGATTCGTTGCTTTCTGAAAAAACAGGATTGAAATACGAATTAAAATTGGTCGGTAAACATAATTCAGAAGTTTTTTTTAAATCCGTTTACGAAGGAATAGATGTTTTATTAAAAATAGACAAATCAACATTTGATACAGGTGCTGTTAAATGGAAGTACTGCGCAGATCCATCTCAGGACTATTGGGTTTCTAGAAATTCAAATGATCTCATTTCAATGACACAGGATTTTTATGATATTTTAAAAAAGAAGATGTTTGATTCTGATTATCTGACTTCGTTAAAAAAATAAAAAAATATGGCGAATTTTAATTTCAATTTTTTAGAAACTAGATTTACAGTTTTAAGAGACAACGTTGAAAGTTATTTAACCGATCTTTATAAAAAAGCTGGCGAACTTTTTTCTCCAGCGTCTCCGTATGGTCAAGTTCTAACAGCAGTTGAAATGATATTCCATGTCACTGTCGCTATGTTAAAGAACATAGTCAACCAGTTTGATCTATCTAATCCTGACAATTTAAATGAAAAAACTATAAAAACGTTAGCATCTTTGGCAGGGCATAATCCTGTAAGAGCGCAATCTGCCAATGGAACTATAACTTTGCAAATAAAACCTGGGACTACTATAGC
>JANYAN010000498.1 GCA_025361305.1 Burkholderiales bacterium | reverse complement strand
CGTCAGGAGCGCCTGGCCAGGCTGTGACGCTGATCGACGCTGGCGCGGTGGGCAGGCCCGAGATCATGTTGCTGTCCGAGGCCCGGGTCCAGGCTGGCCAGTCGGCTGAGGCAGCGCAACGCCTGCAGGTCTGGGTAGCGCAGCACCCACGCGATGCGGCGGCCTGGCAATTGCTGTCCCGTGCCTACGACGCCCAGGGCCTGACATTGGGCTCCATCCGTGCCGGCGCGGAGGCGCAGGTCGCGCTACTGGACTATCAGGCCGCCCTGGACCGCTTCAAGGCGGCGCAGGATATGATGCGCACGCAGGGCGCCGCCGCTGACCACATCGAGGCCTCGATCATCGACACCCGCGCACGGCAGGTGGCCTCACTGCTTCGAGAACAGGCGCTCGAGCGCTGATTCGATCACCACGCCCAGCACCGAATAAATCAATGAGCCGATCAGTGCGGCGAAGAATCCGTTGACATGGAACCCCTCCAGCAGGGAGCCAGCTGTCCAGAACATCAGTGCATTGATTACGAACAGAAAAAGCCCAAGCGTGACGACCGTCACGGGCAGCGTCAGGATGACCAGGATGGGCCGCACCACCGTATTGAGCAGGCCGATGACGAAGGCTGCAAGCAGCGCGGCCGTGAAGCTCTTGACCTCGACCCCGCTGTAGACGTAGGCGACGAAGAGCAGGGCCGTGGCGCTCAGCAACCATTTGGCAATGAGCTTCATGGGGCCAGAGCATAGCATCGGGCGTGGCAATCTTCGCAAGGCGCCGGCACAGGCAACGCCGGGTCATTCAGGACGATAAGCCGCAGGACCGACTCACGCAGGTCACTTGATCTGAACCTTGAACCTCAGTTCGAAGTAGGGGTTGTTGCCGCCACTGGCGGGAGCCATTGTGCCCTGAGGATTCAGGCGAATGGCAGTCACCAGGGGGTCGTAGCCGGTCCCGCTGGGTGTGTAGGTAAATGCATATGGACCTGGCGGTAACGTACTCGAAAACTGGATATTGCTGGAACTCCAACTTATTCCGCTCGGAGGTGTGGTGCTGTCGACAAAGGCAATCGGCCCGGACGGCGCCCCCAGATTCCCGACGAACATTTGTGTCGAAGGCGGGATTTGGTCGACGATGACCATGCTGTTGTTGTCCACCGTGCCGGCACCGGTGTTCGTGATCCGGATCGAATAGAGCACCTCGGCTCCCGGAATGTTCTTCGGGTTGCTGGCGCCGTTTACGGGGTCCGTGAGGACCGTGACGGTCTTCAGGTTGTACAGGGTGGGCCCAGAAATCGTCAGCGTCGCTGTGTTCGAAACGACGCCCGTCACCGTGATCGCCCCCGCCGTGACGCCGCCGGCGACCACGGCGGTTGTTGTGTTGGTAAACGTTCCCGGGGTACTGGCCGTCACGCTCACGGCCAGCGTACACGTCGCATTGGCCGCGAGGGTGACGCCGGTGAGCCGGAACTCGGTATTTCCTGCGGCCAGCGCCGCGTAGGCGCCCGCGCCGGTGCGCCCGTCCACGGTGCCGCCGCAGCCATTGGTGCTGCTGGTCGCGTAAACAGTCATGGCGCCAGGGCTGGCCGGCAACACATCGCTGACGCTGATGCCAGTCAAATTGCCCGGGTTGACTGCGGGATTGCCCAGTGTCAGTGTCACCGTGGTCGAGCCGCCGTTGGGCAGGGAGCTCAGGCTGAATGCCTTGGACACGGTGGGGGGCGCATAGGCATTCAGCGTGTCGGACGCGCCCACAGCGCTGCTGCCGACATTGGACGACGTCAACACGCTGCTGGTGTTGACCTTGGCGCCGGCCGTCGTGGCCTGGACCGTTACGGAGACGCTGCAAGTGCCATTCGCCGGGACGCTGGCGCTGGTGACCTTGATCGAAATATCGTTGACCGTGGGGCCGGAAAATGCAGTAGGCCCGGTTGTCGCGCGCGATGTCAGCACCCCGCCGGAACAGGTGCCGCCCAAGGCGGTGCTGGCAAGCACGGTCCCTGTCGGGAAGTCGTCGGTAAATGTTCCGCCGGCAAGTGCCGCCGCGTTCGGATTGGTCAGGGTGAACGTCAATGTAGTGGTCCCGTTGACTACAACGGTTTTGGCCGCCGCAAAGGGCGAACTGAAGGCCTTGGCGATGCTCGGCGCGTTCGCAATGGAGACCAGGGCGGTGTCGCTGACGCTGTTGCGGCCCGACCCCGACGTTCCGCCAAAGTCGACGGAGGCGCTGTTGCCATAGCTGCCAGTTGGCATGGCAGAGCCGAGTGTGGCCGTGAAGGTGATCGTCGCGGTCGCGCCAACGGCCAGCGCCTGGCTGCCAAAGTCCCACAGCACCTGGACTTGGTTGGCATTGCCCGAGTAGGGCGCGATGGTGGGCGCCGTCACGGTCGTGGGCGCAACCGACGTCAGGCCCGTGATCGACGTGGTGCCGGCGTACGCCGCACGAAGGGTTGCGTTGACGGTTGTGCCGGAAAACGGCAGGAAGTCATAGACCTTCAGCGATGTGGTGGCGGTACTGCCGACGTTGGTCAAAACGATGGAGTAGGTTGCGGTGCCACCCGGTGCAAGCGTGGGCGTCGTGGTGATCTTGCTGATCTGCACGTTTGGCACGGTCAGCGCCGTTGCGGACACCGTCGAGGTCTCGCCGGACGGCGCGCTGCTGCTGACGATCTTGCCCGTGTTGGTCACCACTGCATTGGCCGCCGCATTGGTCTGCAGGTCGAAGTAGACCGTTCCGGTGGCGCCTATTGCCAGCGAGGCGATTACGGGGTAGCTGAATGTTGCCGTTCCGCAGGCTGCGTTGGCCGGATTCGTGCGCGAGCCCAACGACGGGCTGTCCGTGAAGGCGCCGCTCGGTGTAGGGGCGAAGCTCGGCGTGGTGACCGACCCGAAGCCGGTGGTCTGCGTTGGCAGACTGTCGCAGACGTAGACGTTGGTCTGCGCGCTGACGGCGCTCGTGTTGCCGTACGCGATCTTGTAACGGACCTTGGCATTGACCGGGATGAACCCGCTGCCATCGTAGGCGTTGCAGACCGTTCCTGCGGCGTTGTAGATGCAGTCAATAGTCTTGGTGATCGACAGGTTGCTCGGGATGGTCACCGCCGCCGCGTTGAGCACGCTGGTGTATTCGGTACCCACGCCAGAGCCGTAGGCCGCCTGGACGTTGTTGGTGTAGCTCGTCGGCCCGGCAGGGATGCCCCCGCCTGAACCAGCCTGGGCGTTGAAGGTGATGGTGGCTGTCCCGCCGGCGGGCAAGGTCTGCGCGCCGAAACTCCAGTTCACCTGGACCTGGTTGGCGTTGCTCGAGTAAGGCGCGATGGTGGGCACCGTCACTGTGGTTGGTGCGACCGAGGTCAGGCTGCCGGAGATCGTTGTGCTGGCGGCCACGTAGTTGAAGCGGGTGGTCGGGTTGGCCGTGGTCCCGCTGAACGGGAGAAAATCGCTTACCGTAATGGTTCCGGCACTGGCATTTCCGGTGTTGGTCAGCGTGATCGTGTAGGTGGCCACGCCGTTGACGGCGATGGCCGGCGTCGACGTGGTCTTGGCCACCGTCAGGCGGGCTTCATTGCGAACCGGCACCGACACCGAACTGGTCGCGCCACCGGGAGCCTGCGTGCTGACGATCTTCGCGGTGTTGGACAGCGTAGCGCCGGCGGCTGCATTGGTCTGCAGGTCGAAGTAAGCCACGCCCGTTGTATTGGCTGGCAGTGAAGTTGCCGCGTAACTGAACGTGATCCCGCCCGCGCCGAAACCGCAGGCGGCGTTGGCGGGACTGGTGCGCGGCAGCAAGGACGGGCTGTCGGTGAAGGGTCCGTTCGGTGTCGGGGCGAAGCTGGGGGTTGTGACAGACCCGAAGGCACCGGTCTGGGTCGGCAACTGGTCGCACAGAAATACGTTGGTCTGCGGAGTCGCCCCGTTTGCATACGCGATCTTGTAGCGCACCTTGCCATTCACTGGAACGGATTCCACTCCGGTATACGCGTTACAGGCCGTGCCAGCGGAGTTGTAAATGCAATCGACCGTCTTGGTGACTGACAGCGAGGTAGTCACGTTGACCGGCGCGCTATCCGTGACCTGCGATGTGATCAGCTGGGTACTGTCGTTGTAGGTGACCTGCGCATCGTTGGTGTAGGCGCTTGCGGCCGACGGAACACTGGCGCCGACCAGGGCGTTGAAGCTGATCGTCGCAGTTGCGCCGACCGCCAGGGAGGAGGCAACGGGGAAGGTCCAGTTGACCTGTTGCTGGTTGGGGTTGCCGCTATAGGGAGAGACAGTGGGCGCCGTCACGGTCGTCGGTCCCACCGATGTCAGGCCAGTCACAACCGAAGTGGCTGTCACGTAGTTGAATCGCGTTGCAGCGTTGGCCGCGGTGCCGCTGAACGGCAGGAAATCACTCACCGTGATGGTCCCGGCCGTCGCGTTGCCGACGTTGGTCAGCGTGAGCGTATAGCTCGCGACGCCACCCGGCGCCACATTGGGCGTGCTCGTGGTCTTGCTGACCAGGACATTGGCGGTGTTCGTGACGATCGAATTGGCCGAGGCCTTGGCACCGCCGGGCACCTGGGAGCTGGTCAGAATGCCGCGGTTGCTGATGACGGCGCCCACTGCGGCAGTCGTCTGCACATCGATCTCGAAGGCACCGCCCATGGCGGGCGGAAGGGAAACGAGGGGCGGAAAAGTCAAGGTAGTACTACCGGCGATCGAGGTCAGTGCCACGTCGGGACCTCGGGCCGCGCCGACGGCGGCGCTGTTGACCGACACAGCGGGTGCACTCGGCCGCAATTCGGTGCCGCTGAGCACATAGAGGTTGCCCGCCGCCGTGGTCTGCGACGGCAGCACGTCGGTGAGGACCACATTGGTCTGGGGCGCGTTGCCGCTGTTGAGGTAGACGATGCGGTAGCGGATCTTTGGGTTCGCCGCCACCACGGCGCCGGCGCCGGCGACGCAGTTGGCCCCGTTGAAGACGCAGACCACCTGCTTGGTGATCAGCAGGTTGGAGTTGTTGTCCGCAACGCTGGGCACGGCATAGCGCCAGGCGCTGACCCGGTCGCCGGTGCCCGGATCGGCCGGAGAGGCGTCGCCACCGAACACCTCGGAGTTGTTGATCAGGCCGGCGGTCGGGACGGGCGCTGTCAATTTCAAGGCGATCTTGACGTAACTCAGCGTGCCCACCGTCAGGTGGCCAGCGGCCCAGCGCACGGCATTGGTGTTGGTGGGCAGCGGGATGCTGGTCGACAGGATCCGGCCGGCCGTGGTGGGGGTCCCTGCGACGACGTCGCCAGCGCCTGTATTGGCCGCCGTTGCAGGCCCGGCGGCGGTGGTGCCGACGGTCGAGCCCGGGTAGCTGATGCGCTGCCACGGGCCGACGGAGCCCGTGTAGTCGAGCTGGTAGCCGGCGTCGGGTCCGGCAACGGCCGACGCGGCGTTGAACGGGGAAGATCCTTGCCCGTAGCTGCCGGCGGAACTTTGTATTGCCGGGTTGGTTGCGCGCGGTGCCGCGAGTGCGGCCACGGCCGCCGGTGTGGCGCCGAAGGCGTTCGAGCTGGCCGCATCCCAATAGTTATGGGCCGTCGCATTGGTCTGGCCGATGATGCCGTTGAGCACCGCCGCACCGACCGGATTGATGTTGTAGCCGTTGGTGCCCTGGCGTACCCGCCCATCCGTGTCCGGGAAGGTATAGACCGCCGTGCGCGGATCGGTGGAGTAGAAGATGCCGGTATCGGCATAGACCTCACTCAGTCGTCCATTGCAAACGGAAATGGTTGTTGTCGTGCCGCCGCAGGCCGCGACAGTGGCGGCGTCAAGAGGCAGCGAGTACCACCCTGCGTCGTACACGTCCTGGGTCTGGCGCCCCCAGCCGTTGGCCATCAACGGTGGATTGGGTGGCGAAATCTGGCTGAAACCGCCGGAACCGTCGGGCGCCACGAAGGATGCGCCCACAACCACAGTGCCGGCCGGAATGTAGTCCGTGATATAGCCGCCGGCGCCGATGTTGGCGGAATTGGGCACCGGCGTGAATTCGATGATGTAGTTGACGATGTCGCCGACCTGGAAGCCCGGTGTTCCGGCCTGCAAGTGCTGCAGCAGCAACGCCTGGGTCTCGGGCGCAAAGTACTTGGTGGTCTGGACCTGGCCCACACTGTCGCCATGGGCCGGTGCGATCGCCACGACGGACAACGACAAAGCCAGCAGGCGCGCCAGGCGTGACGACCACGAGCGAAAGGCTTTGGTGCAACGTCGGAGGTTCTGGAATGGACTCACTGAAGGCAACCTATGGCTTGAAGGGTAGCTGACCCTTGACCCGGTCGTTCAGGTCGAAGGTGTCCTGGTCGAACTTGGCGCGCAGGTTCACGTAGAGGCCTTTGGCCCGATATTCGGCGCCGGTGAAGTCCGTGTCCGTAAAGCCCACCTGGTTGTACCCGATCGTCAGCCAGGAGTTGTCCGTCAGCTTGTAGCCCACTGAGACGCCAAGCTGGTAATCGCGGCTGTGAGTCACCCAGGAATGCAGCATGCCAGCGTGCAGGCCTATGTCCCAGCTCGGGTTCAGGTCGTACCGCGCTTCGATGCCGGTCAGGTCGGTGTAGCCCCGGTAGGCGCTGGCCTCGATTGCATCGCGAACATACTTGGAACTGTATTGCAGGGCAACCTGGGTGGTGCGATTGGGGGTCCAGTTGGCATTGAAGTTGTTGATGAGCTTGCGGGTGAACAGCCGGCCCGCCAGGTCCTGGGTGGACTCGTGCACGTACTCGAGGCGATCCAGCCAGATCCACTGGCTGTTGGGCGGGCGATGTGCGTAGCTCAGGCGTGCGTCGAGCTTGCGGTCATTGGCCGCGCCGACCCCTGCTGCGCTAACGCCGGCTGCACCGACGGTCGTCTTGCTGTCCACCATGTTGTAGCTCAGCGCGGCAGCCAATGCCCGGCCATCGTCCAGCTGACGCTGGGCGCCCAGCAACACGTTGATCTTGGTATCGGCGTCGCCATGGCGCCATTCGAGGCGGGCAGCACCGCTCCAGACCTTATCCTTGTAGGCCGCACCGGATGAGAGCGTCGTGTAATTGCCCGTCACGATGCCGGGCGCTGCTGTCTGCGGCGTCGCCGACGGCAAAACCTGCGCGTTATTGAGCGGGTTGGCCACCGCAGTGCGCAGCATCTGGACGCGGTCGATGCCGAAATCGACGTTCCAATGGTCGTCGATCTTGAACTTTTGCGCCAAACCCATGTCGGCATACAAGCGAGAGCTGTCCAAGGCCGATTGATCACCCAGCGACGTCGACAACTGACCACCGCTCCACAGCTCGGTGCGCAAGCCCAGGCGCGCGGTGTTGGCCTTGATGGCCGCGCCGCTGACATGCTCTTCCTGCGCGAACAAGGTGGTCAGCGGGCTGAGCCTGTAGTCCGCGCCCAGCACCAAGCGATTCGGGAACATGGTGCTCGCACCGTGGCTGCCGACGTCCAGTTCGCTGCTGGCCCGCAGCAGCAGCTTGCGGTCCATCATCTCGTAGGTCACGCCACCAGTGACCTGCCGCGTGGTGGTGTCCTGGGCCAGGGCATCCGTTTCATGGGCGGCGCGCACTCCCGCGCTGGCCGTGAGTGCTTCCTTGCTCCATTGGGCCCGCACTTCCACCGCCTGGGCTTTTGCCTGGGTGACCAGATTTTCCTGCTGAAAGGCTTCGGCCTGGACCTGCAGGGAATCGGACAGCTTGAGCCGGACGTCGGCGCCGACCTTCTGGGTGCCCGTTGAGGCGTTGGCTTGCTGACCCACACCGAAGCCGGGCTCCTGCTTGCGGACGTAGGCGCGGGTGCCCAGCGCACCGTCGTCATGGGTCAGCTCGACCAGATAGGCGCGCCCGCTGACCGGACCGGTCGCGCCCACACCGTTGCTGGAGGCAAACTCGGCCTTCAACATTGTGGTTTCGCCCAACTGCACTTTCGCGTCGGCGCCCGTCAGCGAAGATTCGTGGCCCGCATTGCCTTCATGGATGTGCGTCAGGCCGACCTCGCTCTTCGGGCCGATCTTCATGGCCGCGCGTCCGCCGTAGGTCAGTCTGGCATCCGATTGGTCATCGGACTCGTATTCGGCGACGATGAAAACGGGGTTCAGACTCCCGTCGCGCGTGGGAATCGGCTCGTGGAAGAACACCGTCCCCAGCACGAAGTCGAACTGGTAGTCAACATAGGGCGTGAATGTGCGGGTGTTCAGGATGACCTCGGGATGGATGCGGTCCCGCGTCTCCAGCCGCAGGCGGTCCGAATTCACGATGATGTTACGGCCGGACAACCGGTACAGCCCCGACGTGCCGTCCCCCTGGAATTCATCCTTGCGGAAGTGTTGTGACGTCTTGCTCGCAAAGGCGCTATAGCTGAAGCGTTCACCCTTGAACTCCGACTTGAAACCGTTCAGCGTGCGGCCGTAGCGGCCCAGTTCGGTGACCGTCAGGCCCGTGTCGAAGTCGCCGAACATGGCGTAGAACTGCGATTTCTCGATCTTCAGGTAAAGCTTGCGGGCGCTGGCCGCATCGAACTGGGCCTGCGAGGCGTCCGCGTACAGGGTGTAGAACCGGGTCGGATCGACCGCCTGCTTGAGCACTCTGGTGCCCGGCGCATCCTTTTCCTTGGCAGAGTCATATGCCACCGTGAGAAGGTACTCGCCCTTGACCTGGCCCTTGGCATAGAAGGCCAGGCGGTTCTGGTCGAACAGCTTGTCGTCCGCGCCCGCTCCAGTGAGGCTCTCCATGTTGCCGCTCAGCGTCTTGTGGCCCAGCGTGCCTTCGGCGAAACCAACCATGACCCATTCGCGCAGGTCCGGTGTGAGCCAGGCGCGAACCTCGTTGGTCCGGTTGTTGCCGAAGTCGAAGTTGAGAACGACTTCGCCCGCCTGTGTGGTCGCCTGAAGCGCGATCAGCGCCACCCCATCTTCGCCAATCTCGAAGTGGGGCCTGCCGCCCGGACTGCCGGACAAGGGCTCGCGCTGAATGGCGTCAGTCAGGTCCTTCGATACGTACGGCGGGGATATCTGCACTTCCCCGCGCACGCCTCGCCGTACCGGTTGGCCGTCCTTGTCCAGCATCTGCACGGCGATGAGCGGCGGCGTCTTGCCGTCGGCCACCAGCCGGGACCGCTTGGCATCGAAGGCGACGCTGGAAGGGTTCACGCCGTAGTGGATGTTTCGGACTTCCTGGAGGATCACCTTGTGCTGGGTGTCCATCACCGTGACTTCCAGCCGGTTGTCGCCGTCCTTCAGGTCGACGGCGCGCCAGTTCGACAGCGCCAGCGTACCGGCCGGATTCATAACGCTGCCTTCGTAGCGCAGGGGATTGACCGGCTGGCCATTGACCCTGAGTTGCACGGTCTCGTGCGGCTCGTGCTTGACGACAACCTTCACAACCGGCAATGCCGGGACGAATCCGGTCTGCGGGTGCAACCACTCGGTGCCCGCCCCGGCCGCCGCAATCCACTTGTCGTCATAGGGCAGCTGCTCGACGAGCGTCGCCTGCGCCGGCGCGGCAGGCACTTGCGCCGTCTGCGCCGCGACGTCGGACGGTTTGGCGGCCGATGGCGCAACGATGGGGGCGCACTGTGTGGCCTCAGGCTGGCCGCCCTTCAGGACGAGCGGTGCCAATGACTGAAACGGCTGACCCTGGGGCTGGAACCGCAGCGTGGCTGTCAAGTCGCCCGTCGCGGGCGCCTCCAGGTCCAGTGTCAGCGTCCGCACCCACCGGGCGTTCTGAGCGCCCAGACGCAACACCATGAATCCGTCGCCCGGCGCAACCTCACTGGAGGGGCGGTCGTCCACCCTGGCGCTGCCGGCCACGACCTTGGCGCCGTTGGGCAGCATCAAGGTCGCGGTGACGCCCTCGCTGGCGACTGGCGCGCCAAGCTTGAGGGTAACTCGTTGCCCGTTCACGCTGAGCTGCTCATTCACGCAGCTGGCCACCCGGACCAGCCGGAAGTCGGACCGCCAGAGCGTGCCGCCACGCACGTTGACAAACTGCGAGAAGTCACGGCCGGCCGTGCGCGTGTTGCGCTCGCACGACTTCAGCTCGTAGCCCTGGGGCAAGCTCGTGGTGTCGAGCTGGACCACATGCGTTCCCGGGCGGATGTTGTCGGCGTGCCAGCGCCCTTCCTGGTCGGTGACGATGTAGGTTCCGTCCTGCAGCATCACCCGCACGCCGCCCAGTGGCTTTGGCTTGGGCGATTGCGCGTCCGTCTCGTCATCGCTGCAGGCGTCCGCCTGCGTTACCCGGCCCATCAGGATCGCCCGGCTGCGGTTCAGGTCTTCCTGCACCAGCAACGAGGCGTGGGCCACATTGGAAGTCAGGCGGCCACTGGCCTGGGCGGTGTTGTCGGCCAGGCCGGCTGGTGCGCCCGCGCCGATGGCGGCCACATAGCGAAGCGCCGCTGTTGCGTTGCCGCGCAGCGTGCCCAGCGAGAATTCCAGGCTGCGACCGTCGGAACTGATGGTCGGGTCGGCCAGCACGGTGGCGCCCGGCCCGACGTCACCCGTACGGGCCGAGCCTGCCTGGTAGCGGAAACCCTGAGGCAGCCGATCGAGGATACGAACGGCAGGGATCGCGTTCTTGCTGCCGTTGGCAATGGTCACCGTGTAGGGAACGAAATCGCCGGCCGCCGCCGTGGTCCTTCCGGCTGTCTTGGTGACCGTTACGTCGCCCAGCGGGCCGGGGTCGAGCGGCATGTCGATGATCAGGGCCGGGCCCGGCACGATAGGGAAGGTCTCGCCGCGCGACCCGGCAACGATCAGGAACGGCGCGCCCGGCAACGCCTGCAGCGTGGCCGTTGCCACCGCGGACGGGAACTTGTAGCCAGCGGGCGGCGTGACCTGAAAACTGTAGCTGCCGGGCGCGACACGGGGGAACTGGTAGCGTCCCGCCGCAAAATGGTAGACCGCGCCGCCGCCGTCGGTAACCGTTGAGCCGGTGGTGACTGTGGAGGGGAACGTGGCGCGGCCGTCATTGCCAAGCACCGTCGCAGGTTGCCCCGTCGCCATGTTGACCAATGTGACCTGCGCGCCGTTGACGGGCTGGCCGGTCGCCGAGTCGAACAGCACGCCCATCGGGTCGACCAAGGCGGCGGCGCTGATGGCAACGTTGTTTTCCGATTGGTCCAGATACGTGGCGACGATGCGCTGGTTGCCTCCGATGTTGAGCAGGCAGTCGCCTGCCTGCATCGCGGCGGCAGTTGAGCTGATGTACCCGATGAACACGCCGGTCGAGGGGCCGGTCTCAGTCAATCGCAGCCGTTCGCTGTCCTGGTTGCTGGCCGATACCGTGACTTCAATCGTCTCTGCCACCAGCGGGTCCACATTCTGGTCGTAATCGATCACCCGCACGAAGACCACGTCGCCCGATGCGTACAGGCTGGCGGGCGCCAGCAGGACGCCACCGGGCACTGACAGCGCGCCGTGCCCCGGTACGTTGGGGACGGGCAGCGGGGTGAAGCCGCCCCCCGCGTTGCACTGGGTCACACCGACGTTCTGGACCGAGGCCAGGCCGGGGGGCAGGCCGTTGCTGCTGGCCACGTACTGCAGAAATTCGATGGTGGCGGGTGTGCGTGCCGAGGTCACGACGGTGGCTGATCCCGTAGCCGTGATCGAGGCTCCGCCCAGAGTGAAGCTGGCGCTGGCCACATTGGTGATGGCGGTGTTGGCGGGCGTGGCGGACAGCGCACCGCCGGCGGCGAATGCGAAGGCGCACGCAACGAGGGCGCGGCGATGCAGAGAAGCCAAGGGGTTAAGCCGGGCCTTTGCATGGACACGCAGCGTGTCCATGCAAAGGCCCGCTGAAGCGAACTTCAGCGAGCGCAGTGCCACCTTGCCGCCGCGCCGGAGCGCAGCGGGCAAGGTGAACGGGCCGATTGAAAGAGTCATCGGTCGCAGGTAGACGCTAGTTGATCTTGACCTGGAAGGTCACGGCGACCGTCTCGTTGACCTTCAATTCGCCCGCGCTGTAGCCTCCCCCTGCGCCCAGCGCCTGAGCGAAGTTGATCGTGATCGTCGGCGCCGTGAAGCCCCCGCCGTCTGTGTCGACGGTCGACGAGGTCAGATAAACCGTGGCGGTTCGTGTGCTGCCGCCGCCGTTATCCAGCTTGAACGCTTTGCCGGCTGAAACGGCCGTTGCCGTGCTACCGGGGTCCGACGTGAACGCACAGGCCGACGGCGTTGCCGAGCCTGCGATCAGTTCCGGGTTGAACGTCACGTAGTTGGGGGTCGCCGGAGCCGTGGGCAGGTTGTCGGTGATGGTCGCAAGCGAAGCCGTCTGGCTGCCGTTGTTGCTCACGGTGATCGTGTAGCTGACGATGGCGCCGGGGATGTTCTTCGGATTGGCGTTCCCGTTGACCGGATCGCAGACCGGTGTCGTGGTCTTCAACACGAACAAGGTTGCGGTCTTCAACTTGAAGGCGCTGCGTGCCGAGTGGTCTCCCGCGTTCGCGCTGTCGTCCGAGCCAGCCCCGTCGGCCGCCACGTTGTCGACGCCCGCCGTGTTGGCCTGCGCGTTCGTCGAGTAGGTGATGGCCGTCGCTCCCGATGACCCAGCAACCTTGGCCGTCGCTTTCAGGTACAGCGCGGCAAGGTCCCCATTGACTTGGGTGACCGGTATCGAGCAGACGACAAAAACGGTGGTCTGCGCGTCCGGCGCCAGGCTGGGGACGAAGCCGGCTCCGGCCGTTGAAACCGCACTGCAACCGCTGGCGTCGAAGTTGTCCGTGACCGAACCACCAAAGACCGTCTGACTGCCTGAGCCGAGCTGACCGAATGACAGTGAAAAGTCCTGTGTGTTGTTGCCGGTGTTGCTCAGCGTGAAGGTCAGCGTGACACCGTTCGCGCCCGGCACCACGGAGACGCCGGGTGCGGAGTCGGTCGTGGTGACAGTCAGGTTGACCTTGTTGTCCACGAGGAACGCAGTCACCACGCCGGTCAGGGTACTGCCGCTGCCGTTCGGGGATGACCCGATCGTCGTCTGCGGCACGGTGCCCACCGAGTAGGTCAGCGAAGCCAGATTGGAGATGGATGTGCCGGCAAATGTGCCCGCCGCCTGGGCGCTGCCACCGCCCAGCAGTCCAGCCAGGGCCAGAGCGATGATCGCTCCGGCTCGGGCTATGGGGATACTGAAAAAGAATCTCATGATGTTTCCTGAAATAGGTTGATGAATGGTTGTCTGTGTTCAATGCAGCGCCAGTGATGGCGGTCCGCAGCCGCCAGGAGGGCCGCAGCGGCATGGAGGTCCGCAGCCGCCGGGGGGGCCGCAGCCGCCGGGGGGGCCGCAGCCGCCGGGGGGGCCGCAGCCGCCAGGGGGACCGCAATTACGCAGCCGGCTGCTGATCGCCGGGGCCTTGACCGAGCGCGGCGTACGCGCCGTGAAGAAGTAGTTGTTCATGCGAGGGGTCCGATCGCCGTCGCGTCAGTTGATGACGACACGAAATCCCACAACACCCTCTTTGCCGGGGGCTAGCTCGCCCCGGTAGGTCCAGCGGATGTTGGTGAATTCGCTGATGCCGGCGGGGCGTTCCTTGCCGTCCACGCCCTTCACAGTGACCTTGGCGGGAGACGCCCACGACTTGCCGGCATCGGCCGAATAGGCGATGTCGGCGTTTTCGCCAAAGGCGCTTGCTGGCACCAGCGTGGTGTTTTTGGGAATCGGGTTGTTGATGCTGATGTTGCCGGCCGGCTTGGCGCCGATATTCTTGAAAGTGGAGGTGTAGATGACCTCCGTCCCGGGAATCGCCTTGCCGACCGGCTGGCGCCGCTTCTCGACCTTGCCATCTGGCCCCTTGGTCTCGACCTCGACCTCGGCGATGTTCTTGAAGATGATGTTGCCACCCGGCGCCGGGGCTTGGGCGTGGCCGGGCAGCGCGAGCGCGGATAAGAGACTGAACGCGAGCGGAAGCAGCAGGGTTTTGCGCATGGAGGGCTCCTGGGTTAATTGATGGTGGCTTTGAATTCGATGACCCGCGTTGCCGGGGCCGGGACGCTGCCGAATGAAATGGTGACCACGCCGGCGGAAAAGCTCGCGCCGTCGCCGTCGGCCGCGTCGGTATTTGCGGCACCATCGATGGTGATGCTGTCCGGGACGTACGTCGTGTTGGCCGGCAGGGGATCAATGAACGAGAGGTTCTGGGCGATCCCGGTGCCGCCGAGAGTGAGCACGATGTGGTAGGTCAGTACCGACCCGGGCATGACCCGGCTACCGCCCGCCGGATCGCGCACGGAGGCCACGGTCTTCACGAGGCTCATGGCGACGCCGGACACAAGGTAGCTGCCGATGGCACTTGCCTGGGCGCGACTGGTGCCGACAACAGCATCGGTGCCACCCGGGCCGGCGCCCGGCAGTGAGGTGCCGGGTTGGGAGCCGGCGGCTCCCGGTGTTGTCGAGCTCGCGCTCAGGCTGACGTTGCCATTTGCCCCGGTGGCGAGTGACGGCGGAATATTGCTGACGAGGTAGACCACACGGCTCGTGTCCGGAGCCAGCGTCGGGTTGTTGACCCCAGGCACATACAGGATGTCCGCGTTCGGTCCGCTGGTCTGGAGGCCGGGTTGCCCGCCACTTTCGAGGTAAATGGCGCCTGCTGGAGCATTGGTTGGGTCGAATTGGTCGCCGCCCAGCGCGTTGTTGCGGGTAATGAGATAGGTTTGCGTCCCGTTGCCCGTGTTCGTCACAACGAAGCCGATCGCCCTGCCAGTGTCCGGCGAATTGACGGGCAGCGGGGTACTGTCCTGCAAGGTCACGACGACGTTGATGATTTCCGCTACGCTGATCACCGGCGATGCCGCGGTGGCGGTCCTGCTGACGCCGACGCTGGTCGAATAGGTCAGCGTCACCGAGTTGGGAATGAGCGTGCCCGCCGCCGTGCCTGCTGCCATCGCAGGCCATGCCAGCAACGCGGTGGCCGCGGCCAGGATGCCGCCCACGAGGTACTTCAATGAGAATCTTCCTGACGACTTCAAAAAATTGACCCGCAACTCTTCCTGCGCAATCATGTTGGGATTGCGCGACATACTGTTACAACCCGAGCCGCATTGGTACTGCCGAGTCATCTACCCCGTGGCTGGAACCTCGACTCTGGCGATGCCGTGCCACCGGGTTTTCACTTTGGTTTCGGGCGTATCACAACGAACCGACCGCCGATCACTCTTGACATTTTTTTACAGTTACCAGTATATAGAAACATATTGATACAAGCCAGCACTGTTACCTTCGCTTTACCTAAGGGCTATCATCGCCACCCCCTCTTATGCCGGGCACCATGGCTGCCATCCACATCACCGACGTCGAATCGGCCATCAACTACTGGCGAAATAGACAGCCTTCGCCCGACGGCGTGACCCTGGCGCCCGAATTGCGGGCGCTGGCCGAGGTCTATGCGCTGATGGTCTACCTGCACGAGCCTGAGGCCGACGAATTCAGCTTTCCGGCGCCGGCTTACGCGGCCTGGAAGCACTGGTACGACACGATGCCCGATACGCCGTGCATCGCCATCTGCTCGACCAGCCAGGGCGACGACCTGTGCAAAGGATGTGGGCGCCGCTTCGACGAGGTCCAGCGCTGGCCTGAAATGACGCCGGCTCAGAAGCGCGAGACCTGGCGCCGCATCACGCTGCGGGGCGACGCCTGGCGGTTCAACCGCTACGCCGAGCGGGCTGGTGGGGAGCCTGCGCCGTGATCCGGCTGACCCGCGCTCCCAACATCGCCATCGCAGCCCTCTGGGTCGATATGCTTCGGCAGGCCGGGATCGAGGCTTCGGTTCAGCGCTTTTTCCTGGGCAGCGTGGCCGGCGAGCTGCCGCCCGACCAGTGTCTGCCGGAGGTCTGGCTGACCCATGACGAACAGGAGGGCAACGCGCGTACGCTGTTGCGGGATCTGCAGAACGTGCCGCAACGGCGTTGGGCCTGTGCCTGTGGCGAGACGGTGGAAGGCGGTTTCGAGCAATGCTGGCAATGCGGCCGGCCGATGCCATCCTAAGTCAGCACTTACTTCCAGCGCTGTGGCTCGATGTCGATGCTGGCGCGGCCGTCGCCCAGCATCAGCGTACCTTCCTGGATCGTGGCCTGCAGCTGCATGCTACGCGCCGCCAGCGCCGCCAACGCCAGCGTGGATTGCGACGGCAGGCGGAACACGCTCAGGTTGCCGAGCCGGGCCAACTTGCTCTCGACGCCTCGCCACCAGACCTCGGCAGCGTGGTGAAAGCAGTAGATGCAGACCTGATCCGCCTTGCCGCAGGCCTTGGCCACGGGCTTGTCCTCCGGTTGGCCGACCTCGATGCACAAACGGGTCCGCCCGGTGAAGTCGCGCAGCCACACATCCGGCTCGTCGGGATCGGACAGGCCGGCGCCGAAGGCCAGCGTGCCGTCTCCGCTGCAAACCGTCTGCAGCTCATGGGCGTGCAGGGCCAGAGCAGCCAGGCGCACCATCATCCGTTCGTCGGTTTCGCTGGGGTGGCGCGCCAGCGTCAGCACATGGTCCGCGTAGTAGCCGTGATCGATATCGGCGATGGACAGGGCGGCTTTGAAGATCGTTGACTTGATCGCCATCAGACCCGCCGGGCCAGGGTGGCGGCCATGCCGACATAACTGGCGGGTGTCATGGCCAGCAGCCGGTCCTTCTCGACTGCCGGAATCTCCAGTGAACGGATCAGCGCGTGCAAGTCCTGCGGCCGTACGGTCTTGCCGCGCGTGACTTCCTTGAGCTTTTCGTAGGCGCCCTGCACGCCGAACCGACGCATGACGGTCTGGATCGGTTCGGCCAGCACTTCCCATGACGCGTCGAGATCAGCGCCCAGCGTCTCCTCGTTGAGTTCCAGCTTGCCCAGGCCGACCGCCAGCGACTGGTAGGCCAGCACCGCATATCCCAGCGCCACACCCATGTTGCGCAATACCGTGGAATCGGTCAGGTCGCGCTGCCAGCGGCTGACGGGAAGTTTCTCGCTGAGATGCCGCAGCAAGGCGTTGGCCAGGCCGAGATTGCCCTCGGCGTTCTCAAAGTCGATCGGATTGACCTTGTGCGGCATGGTCGAAGAGCCGATCTCGCCATCGCGCAGACGTTGCTTGAAATAGCCCAGGCTGACATAGCCCCAGACGTCGCGCGACCAGTCCAGCAGGATCGTATTGGCGCGGGCCACGGCGTCGAACAGCTCGGCCATGTAGTCGTGCGGCTCGATCTGGATGCTGTAGGGCTGGAACGACAGGCCCAGGCCCAGAGGCTCGGGCGACTCCACCACCTTGCGGCTGAATGCCTCCCAGTCGAAATCGGGCCACGCTGCCAGATGGGCGTTGTAGTTGCCCACGGCGCCGTTCATCTTGGCCAGCAATTTGACAGAGGCTATCTTTTCGCGCGCCGCCGCCAGTCGCACCACCACGTTGGCGATTTCCTTGCCCACGGTCGTCGGGCTGGCCGTCTGCCCGTGGGTCCGGCTGAGCATCGGCACGTCCGCATGGGCATGCGCCATTTCGCGCAGCTTGCCCAGCACCGCGTCCAGCGCCGGCAACACGACCAATTCGCGTGCGCCCTTGAGCTGCAATGCGTGGCTGGCATTGTTGATGTCCTCACTGGTGCAGGCGAAATGGACAAACTCGCTGGCGGCCTTCAGCTCAGGCCGTGCTTCAAAACGGGCCTTGATCCAGTACTCGACGGCCTTGACGTCGTGGTTGGTTGTCTTTTCGATCTCCTTGACCGCCAGGGCGTCGTTCTCGGAAAAGTTCTTCGCCAGCCCGAGCAGGTAAGTGCGTGCCCCGGGGC
>JANYAN010000264.1 GCA_025361305.1 Burkholderiales bacterium | reverse complement strand
CCGCGACAGTGGTAGCCGCAATCGACCACGCGTTGACGGATCGCTGCAAGCGCGATTCGCGATGGGTCGTAGTGCACGGTCGCACTGCCGGCCACGTAGTTCACGTCTGCGTGATAGACGCCCGGCAGCGTCAAGAGCTGCCGCTCGACGCCCATTGCGCTGAGGGTCGAGACCAACTCGCCGACTTCGATGGTGCTCGTTTTCATGCTTGCTGGGCCGGCTCGTCGTGCTAGCCCGCGCGCAGCTTGACGCCATAACCGAGCTTGCCAATCGCCGATTCGATCTGGGCGGATGTGACGCGAGCGGGATCGACCACCACGATGGCGACGCCCGGGCGCAGAGTGACATCGGCGTGACTGATGCCATCAATCTTGCCGAGCGCGCGCTGCACGCTGCCGGTGCAGCCACCGCAGGTCATGCCACTGACATCGAAACTGAGGGTTTGCATGGTGAGTTCTCTTGGGGGGCTGGGGGATCAGGTCTTTGCATCGACGTCGATGAGCAGCGTCGACGCGGAAGCAAATCGGTAGGGAGGTACCGTGAGGTTGGTGGGTGCGGGCACGCTCTTGAACACGCGCCCGGCGAGGTCGAACTTCGATCCATGGCATGGGCAGTAAAAGCCTCCGGGCCATGAAGCGTCGATGTCAGGCGCACCGGGCGTCGGGCGAAAGCCGGGGATGCATCCGAGGTGCGTGCAGACGGCTTCCAACACCACGATTTCCGGTCTTAGGGAGCGCACGGCGTTTCGGGTGTACTCGGGCTGGATCGAGTGCCGGGAGGGCGGGTCGGCGAGGAGATCGTCATGCCGAGCCAGCGAATCGAGCATGTCCTGCGAACGCCGAAGAACGAACACCGGCTTGCCACGCCACTCCACGATGCGGAGTTCGCCAGACTCGATCCCCTGCAACGCCACCTCGACCGGGGCGCCCAGCGCGCGGGCCCTCTCGCTGGGCGCCAGCGAAGCAACGAACGGCACGGCGCTGGCCACCAGGCCCGCTCCTGCGACGACTGTGGTGGCCGTGATCCACAAGCGGCGATCGGGATCGATGGGGGCTGTGGCAGACATGGTTGGGTCGTGGTCAGCACGTCACGACCTTCAGGCGGCCGACGGTGCCTTTCGAAACGACGGCAAGAAGCGTGGCGTGCGTGCCGCGTAGGCGTCGAACTCGGCGCCGAAGCGCTTGCGCATCTCCGCCTCTTCGGTGATCGCGAGCCGCGCATACATGAACAGCAAAACCGGGAACATCAGCAAGGTGAGCAGCGTTGGCCACTGCAGCAAAAAGCCCACGAGGATGAGGACGAAAGCCACGTATTGCGGATGGCGGATGCGCGCATAGGGCCCGGACTTGGCCAGTTCATTGCGGCGCTGCGCGCGGTACAGGACGTTCCAGGCGCTGGCCAGCAAGAAGAAGCCGAGGACGAGGAACACGTAGCTCGCGATGTGCAGCGCGCCGAAGTGCGGATCCCCCTCCTCGCCGAGCAGCGTCGACCACAGGTGACCCGTGTTGTGGGACAGCAGGTCCAGACTCGGGTACTTCGCCTGCAGCCAGCCCGACATCAGGTAGATGCTCAGCGGAAAGCCATACATCTCGACGAACAGCGCGACGATGAAGGCCGAAAAGGCGCCGAAGCTGCGCCAGTCACGCCCGGTGCGTGGCCTGAAAAAGCTGAACGCGAACATGATGAAGATGGCCGAGTTGATGGCGACGAGCGTCCACAGTCCGTAGCCTGGGGCTTCGTAGTTCATGGCCGGTCTCCGGTCTTGGTTGCGGGCGGGCCGGAGCCTTGTCCGCCACCGTGTCCGCCATGGCCCCCATGCATGAACACATGCATCAGCGGGCAGGCCAGCAACAGCAGGAGCGGCAGCGCCCCGAAGAAATGGGCACGGTGCTCGTTCAGCAGAAAGTACGCGGCGATGGCGCCCATGACGAGCAAGCCGATGGCGTAACGCGAGCGCCAGAAGCCCATGGGCTCGGAGTCGTGCTGGGAATGGTCGTGATTCATTTGTCTCTCCACAGATCAAACGTCGGTCAGTGCGTGAGGCGGTTGAGCAACCAGCCGAAGAACGCCCCGGCAAGCAGCGCCCACGCACTCAGCACGAGCAGCGCCCCCAGGAACCCCGGCCAAGCGAAGGGGCGCGGCTGGACCATGCTGCTGAAGTCCATGCCGTGGAACAGGTTGTTCATGAAGCCCAGGAACGGGCCGGGTGCCAGGGCCCAGACCAGGGCGCAAAGGGCATAGAACAGCCCGACGGTGATGGCCAGCGCGAGGCCTGTGCGAAGCGGTGTCATGACAGTACCTCATTTGGATTCATGCCATTCATGCTATTGAGGCGCCGCAACGAGACATTGATCCTCGTCAAGCGCGCGGCCTGCTCGACCGTCCATGCTTAGCGGAGCAGCCAACTTTCGCCACGAACTCGAGCATCTCTCCCCCACCTCGAGGTTCGCAACAAGCCATGAATCCCGTCGCGCCATTGCCGAACCCGGGGTCACCCCTCGGCGCCATCGACACGCTCAACCGCGAGTGCTTCTGCTTCAGCCTCGACCCACAGGCGCTGGCGCGAGCGCTCGATTCGGAACTCGGACAGGACGGCCTGTCCGGGATGGTTCGTCAACGCTGCCCGTTCCTCTTCGCAGCGCTTCCCGTGTTCGTGGCGACGCCGCAGTTGCATCGAATGGCAGAGGTGATGCAGGCCGTCGAAGCGGTCGTGGCCCTGCCCGCCTATCAGCGGCAAGTGCTGGCCGCCGCGCCGGCAATCGCAAGGCTGAGTACCAGCGGCGCACGTGGGGTGTTTTTCGGCTACGACTTTCACCTCGATCAGGGTCGTCTGGGGCTGATCGAGATCAACACCAACGCCGGCGGGGCCATGCTCAACGCGGCGCTGGCGAGGGCGCAGCGGGCCTCGTGCATGGCGCTGGGTCCGATGGTGCCCACGCTGGCCAGCGTGGCGGCCTTCGAGCAGCGCATCGTCGA
>JANYAN010000448.1 GCA_025361305.1 Burkholderiales bacterium | reverse complement strand
GCTCTTGGAGCCTGACCAGCTGAGAAATACTCGCATTGGGTGTCCCTCCTCACCATGATTGTAGAAACATGGCGGGAATTGTAGAAACGCCCCCGAACCCAAACCGGGCGCGGAGGCGCATGAACCCTGGTGGCCTGGGGCGGAATCGAACCACCGACACGCGGATTTTCAATCCGCTGCTCTACCAACTGAGCTACCGGGCCAGAGCCTGCGATTATATATCAGGCACTGCTGCGCTTGCCGCGCGAGAGGTCCACGCCCAGCTGTTTCAGCTTGCGGTAGAGGTGGGTGCGCTCAAGCCCCGTCTTCTCGGCCACGCGGGTCATCGATCCGCCTTCCTTGGCCAGGTGAAATTCGAAATACGACTTTTCGAATTCGTCGCGCGCATCGCGCAACGGCTTGTCCAGTTCGAACAGCTGGCGCGCCTGCGGGCCAATGTCTACTGCGGTGGGCAGCGATTGGCCGCCCGTCATTGCTGCTTCTACCGTCAGTTCGGGCGCCGTCTGTATCCCCAGCCCCGGCAAGCCTAACTTTCGTGCGATGGCACTGCCAGTGCGCGCAAGGCCTGTCTCCACGGCCTTCAGAAGCTTCTGCATCGTGATCGGCTTTTCAAGGAACGATTGCGCGCCGATCTTGGTGGCCTCCACCGCCGTCTCGATGGTGGCGTGGCCGCTCATCATGATCACGGGCATCGTCAGCAGGCCGCCGGTGGACCATTCCTTCAGCAGCGTGACGCCATCGGTATCGGGCATCCAGATATCCAGCAGCACCAGATCGGGCCGTGCCCGTCCGCGCGCGGCGCGTGCCTGGGCTGCGTTTTCGGCCAGTTCGACGTTGTGGCCCTCATCGTTCAGGATTTCCGAGAGCAAGTCCCGGATCCCAAGTTCGTCGTCGACCACCAGAATATTTGCCATAGAGTGTGTTGCTAACCAGCAACTGCGAATGATAGCGATACTTGGGCGCCCTGGACGGCGCCGCCTTCAATACGGTTCTTCAGATCGACCCGTGCGCCGTGCTCGTCTGCCACCTTCTTGACCACGGCCAGGCCAAGGCCAGTGCCCTTGGCCTTGGTCGTCACATAAGGTTCGAACGCGCGCTTGAGGATGTGCTCGGGAAAACCGCTGCCGGTGTCCTGCACCTGCAGCCGCACGCGTCGGCCCGTTTCGTTCCACTGGGTCTTGATGACCACATCGCGCTGTGCGGCGCCTTCGGTGGCGTCTTGCGCGTTCTGCAGCAGGTTATGGACCACCTGGCGCAGCTGGTGCGAATCGCCCATGATCTTCGGGCAGTGCGGGTCTAGCTCCATGCGCACAGGCACGGTGTGGGGCGGTGCGTCGGGGTGCTCGGTGCCCTCGCGCGCATACAGGTGCAGCACATCGGCAACCAGGGCGTTCAGGTCTACCGGCTTAAGTTCGGCCGCTGGCAGGCGGGCGTAGTCACGAAACTCATTGACCAGCCGTTTCATCGCATCGACCTGGTCAACGATCGTGCGCACCGATTTGGTCAGTAGCGCCTGTTCGCCGTCTTCCAGCTTGCCGGCCAGCTTCATTTCCAGCCGCTCGGCCGACAGCTGGATAGGCGTCAGCGGGTTCTTGATCTCGTGCGCCAGCCGGCGCGCCACTTCGCCCCAGGCCTGCGCCCGCTGGGCCGAGACGATTTCTGAGATGTCGTCGAACACCAGCAGCCGGGCGTTGCCGGGCATCTCGGCGCCGCGCGCCACCAGCGTCAGGGCATGCTGGGGCGAACCCGGCTGGGCCGCGTTCAGCTCGAATGATTGCTGCCAATGGTCCAGCCCGTGCTGCAGCCGTTCGGTCATGTAGTCGTTGAACTGCACCTGCACGGCAGCGCCAAAGCTCTCCAGCCCGGGCACGCTGTCCAGCAGCATGCCTTCGCGGGCCGCCAGCGGAACGCGCAGGATGCGGGTGGCGCCGGGGTTGGACGAAAGGATGTGGCCTTGCTCGTCCAGCACCACGACGCCGGCTGTCAGGTTGTCCAGGATGGTCTGCAGGTTGGTGCGCGCGGCACTGACCTGCCCCATGCTCTTTTCCACGGCCGCGCGCGCGTCGGCCAGCTGCTGTGTCATCTGGGCAAAAGAGCGGGTCAGGCCGCCCAATTCGTCCTTGCCCTGCAATACGGGTTTGGGGCTCAGGTCGCCGGCGGCCACTTCGCGCACACCGGCGGCCAGCAGCAGCAACGGGCGCGCCAGCTGGTTGCCCAGCACCACGGCCAGCAGCACCGCACCAAACACCGCCAGAAAAAGGCTGAGCGTCAGCGTGCCTATGTACATGCGCCGCAGCCCTTCGCGCGCCAGGGCGCGCTCCTGGTATTCGCGGTTGGCCTCCTGCACGGCGATGGCGTTGGCCACCAGCGTGGCCGGCAGCCCCTGCGTGGCCTGCAGGACGCGCGGTTCGGTCAGCAGGCCCAGGCGTGGCGGCGAAACCAGCGCAAGCGCCTTGACGCGTGCGTTGCCGGCTGCAGCGAGCCCGGGCTCGTCCAGCCCCTCGATCACTGAAAGCGAGCGCTGGGCCCGCACATTGCGCAGTTGCTGGGTGCTGGGCCGCTCGGGGTTCAGCAGGAACCGTGACTGCCCCGCGCTGGCAATGACCTGGCCCGAACTGCTCCACAGGATGACGTCATTGGCCGATAGCTGGTCGCGCACCCGCTCCAGCACCAGCGCTGCCGATGCGTCGGGAATCTCGGCCAGCTGGTTGCCGGCCAGGCGGGTCTTGTTGGCCAGGTCGGCCGCCAGAATGTCCAGTGTGGTGCGCCCCAGGTTCAGGCCGGCGTCCAGCGCCCCTTCCACCTTCACGTCGAACCAGCTTTCGATCGAGCGAGAGACAAACTGGTAAGAGACGGTATAGATCAGCAGGCCGGGCAAGACCCCGACCAGCGCGAAGATCGCGGCCAGCTTGACCAGCAGCCGGCTGCCGAATTTGCCCCGCCGCAGGCGCGAAATCAGCCGCAGCGCCACCCAGGCGATCACCAGCAGCAACAGGCCGGCAACCACCACATTGATGACGAAGAGGCGCCCGTAATTGCGTTCGTACAGTTCGCGGTTGTTGGTGGCCAGCGTCAACAGGAACAACAGCACGATGCCGATGCCCACCATCACCGTGGCGCCGATGCCGACCGCCCAGCGCAGTGCGCGGGAGTTTTCCAGCAACGCCGCGCTGGGAGCGACCGGCTCGCTGTTCACCGCGCGCTCTCGATGGCCAGGCGCTGGTTGCGGCCAGCGCTGATGTTCCAGTCGGCCTGGCCGACGGCCCCGATCTGGAATGGTCGGGGCAGTTGAGACAGATCGAGCTTGAACCGGAAATCGACGTTGTGGCGGGCCTCGGGATCGACGTCACCGGCGTCTCCGATCTTCCAGCGCGAAATGCGCTGCACAGCCGCCAGCGCCTCTTCCTGGGTGTCGAAGGTCTGGCCCAGTGCCAGGCCCGAATTGCCGATCGGCGTGGGCGAAACCATCAGCCTCCAGCGCCGGGTGAGCGGCTGGTAAGACAGCCGCATGTGGCGGGCCGAAGTGGCGAGCTCCTTGTCGTACCAGTACCAGCGGTCGCGAAACAGCACGGCCTCGGCGACGAAGAACATCGGGATGCCCTTGAGCAGCGCGTCTTCCACAACCGAGGGCAGATCGAACTTCACATTCGCCGACAGCAGCACGCCTTCGTCGGTGCGCTCAAGCCGAAGTTGGACGATTTCGGTGACGACGGGGTCTGCATGGACGGCGCTGGCGCAGGCCAGTAGCGCCAGTGCCACGGCAACCAGCCGGAAAGCGCGTTCAACCCGCGCGCGCATCGGGACGCAGCTGCTTTTCCAGCAGCGCGTAATAGAAACCATCGTGTTCACCTTCCGGATTGTCCGGGACGGTGTTGCCGATTGCCCCAAATTGGGGAACTAAATGGCCGGGCGACGGCCGCAAAGCGGCGTCTTTGTTGTGCGCAAGAAACGTTTGGATAGGCTCCTGCCCCTCGGCCCGAAACACCGAGCAGGTGCAGTAAAGCAGGCGTCCCCCCGGCTTGAGCAGCGGCCACAGCGCGGCCAGCAGTTGGGCCTGCTGGCGCGCCAGCTGGGCCACATCGCTTTCGCGGCGCAGCCAGCGAATGTCCGGATGGCGCCGCACGATACCCGAAGCGGTGCATGGTGCGTCCAGCAGGATGGCGTCGTACGGCACGCCGTCCCACCAATCGGCCGGCCGCGCGGCGTCGGCCGCTATCACCCGGGCCTGCAATCCCAGCCGGCGCAGCGTGTCGTGAATCCGTTCGCAGCGCCGGAGGTCGACATCCAGCGCCGTCACCTGGGCATCTGCCAACTCCAGCAGGTGCGCCGTCTTGCCCCCGGGCGCCGCACAGGCGTCCAGAATCCGCTGCCCGGCAAGCGCAGGGCTCCCCTGCAGCAGCAAAGGCGCCGCCAGCTGGGCCGCCGCATCCTGCACTGAGACCGCGCCCTGGGTAAAACCTGGAATATCGCTGACGGGCAGCGGCCGGCCCAGCACAACGCCGTGCTCGCCGACGGCTGTCGTGGCAATGCCGACCGCCTTGAGTACGGCCAGGTATTCCTGCCGGGTCGACTTGCGCGCGTTGACGCGCAGCGTCATGGGCGCGGGGCTGCCGGCGGCATTGAGAATGTCTTGCCACTGCCCGGGGTGGTCGTGCTGCACCCGCTCGATCCACCAGCGCGGGTAGTTCCACTGCGCCATCGGGTCGTTGTTGCTTGCTTTGACCAGGGCTTCACGCTCGCGCAGGAAGCGGCGCAGGCAGGCATTCAGGAAGGCCGCCTGGGGCCGGGTTGCCGGGTCACGCTTGGCCGCCTCAACCGCCTGGTCGACCAGGGTGAATGCTTCGTAAGGCGCATCGGCCTCGCGCCAGCACAGCGCCAGCGCGGTGCACAGCAGGGCATCGGCCTGCGGCGGCGGTGCCCGGCGCGCCAGCAGCCGGCGCAGCGCATCGGCCCGGCCCAGCTGCCGCAGCACGTGGAAGGCCAGCGACTGCACACCGGGGCGCACCGATTCGTCGACGCTGGCGATGGCCGCCGTCGCCGACTGGCCGCTGCGCACGGCGACCAGCACCGACGCAGTGGCCTGAAGTTGCCGCCACAGGGGCGGAGCCAATGCGGGCTGGATCACAGCTGACTTGCCGTGCGGAAGCCGAACAGCCAGGCCAGCAGGACGGCAGGGAACTGCGCGATGGCCTGGTTGTAGCTGTCTACGCAGAGGTTGAACCGGTCAGCCGCCGCGCCCGTCTGCACGCCCAGCTGAAGTCGGCCGGCGGTAATGCTCTCGGGCAGGCGGGCGCCTGCCAGGTCATGTGTATCCTCGCGCAGCGCCCGCTCCCACGCCATGGCCAGCACATCCTGCGCGGCGCGCAGCGCGCCAATGCGGTCGGAGTCCAGTGGCCGGCGCCGCGCCTCGGCCAACGACGCCGACACCTGCGCCGCAGCGCCACTCAGACCGAGCCAGAACGAGCCATCGGTATCGTACAAACTGGCCGGCTGGGTGGCGTGGTGCGTCGGCAGGCATGCCCGCACCAGTTCGACTTGGCGGTCCAGTTCGGTTTCAAGTCCTGCAAAGGCGGCGTTGGCCTGGGCGCGCAGCTGGACCAGCCGGTTGTAGGCGCCCACGGCCCAGAACACCAGCACAGCCGGCACGGCCCAGAACAAGAGTGAATAGGACATAAAACGCCCCAGGCCTTGCGGGCGTGGGGCGCTCAGTTTACGGGCAAGCCGGCGTCAGTCGGCAGCCGCGCCCTGGGTGCTCTCGGGTGCCGCCCGGGCCTCGGTGGCACTGGCCAGTTCCTCGGCTTCGGCCACGGCGATGGCATGGCGCTCGGCCTCGTCCATCGCGTCCTTGGCCTTGCGCGCCTGGTGATAAGCCATCCCGGTGCCGGCGGGGATGAGCCGGCCGACGATGACGTTTTCTTTCAGGCCGCGCAGCTCGTCGCGTTTGCCCATGATGGCCGCTTCGGTCAGCACACGGGTCGTTTCCTGGAACGACGCCGCCGAGATGAACGAATCGGTGGACAGCGAGGCCTTGGTGATGCCCAGCAGCAGGTTGGTGTAGGTCGGCGGAATCTTGCCCTCGCCGCGTAAGCGGTCGTTGGTGTCCAGGATTTCCGAACGCTCCACCTGCTCGCCAGCGATGTAGCTCGAATCACCCACGCTTTCGACCACGACCCGGCGCAGCATCTGGCGAACGATCACCTCGATGTGCTTGTCGTTGATCTTCACGCCTTGCAGGCGGTACACGTCCTGCACTTCGTCAACGATGTAACGAGCCAGTTCTTCGGCACCCAGCAGGCGCAGGATGTCCTGCGGATCGGCCGCGCCGTCGACGATGTTCTCGCCCTTGTTCACTACCTGGCCTTCGTGCACCAGGATGTTCTTCTCCTTGGGCACGAGCTCTTCCCAGACCTTGCCATCCGGATCGGTGATCTGCAAGCGCACCTTGCCCTTGGTCTCCTTGCCGAACGACACCGTGCCGGTGACTTCCGCCAGGATGCCCTTGTCTTTGGGCGAACGGGCTTCGAACAGCTCGGCCACGCGCGGCAGGCCGCCCGTGATGTCGCGTGTCTTCTGGCCTTCGATCGGGATGCGGGCCAGCACTTCGCCGCCGCCCACGTCCTGGCCGTCGCGCACCTGGATCAGCGAGCCGACCGGGAAGCGGATGGTCACCGAGTGGTCGGTACCGGGGATCTTCACCTCGTTGCCGGAGGCGTCGATCAGCTTGACCTGCGGGTGCACCACCTTGATCGAGCCGCGGCGCTTGGAGTCGATCACCACCAGCGTGGACAGGCCCGTGACCTCGTCCACCTGCTTGGCGACCGTCAGGCCTTCCTCGACGTTCTCGAAGTTCACCTTACCGGCGAACTCCGTGATGATGGGCCGGGTCAGCGGGTCCCAGTTGGCCAGGATGGTGCCGGCCTTGATGCTCTGGTCGGCCTTGACAGCCAGAGTGGCGCCGTAGGGCACCTTGTGGCGCTCGCGCTCGCGGCCGTGTTCGTCATGGATGACGATCTCGCCGGAACGGGCGATCACCACCTGTTCGCGCCTGCTGTTAGTCACGTAGCGCATCGTGCTGTTGAAGCCGATCACGCCGTTGGACTTGGCATCCACGCTCGAAGCGATGGCTGCGCGGGAAGCGGCGCCGCCGATGTGGAAGGTGCGCATCGTCAGCTGCGTGCCCGGCTCGCCTATCGACTGCGCGGCAATGACGCCGACAGCCTCGCCGACGTTGACCAGGCCGCCCCGGCCCAGGTCGCGGCCGTAGCACTTGGCGCACAGGCCGAAGCGGGTCGAGCAGGTCAGCGCGGTGCGGACCTTGACTTCGTCCACGCCCGCGGCTTCGATCACCTCGATCACGTCTTCGTCCAGCATGGCGCCGGCTTGCACCAGCACGCTCTGATTTTCGGGGTGCAGGACATCCTCGGCGGCCATCCGCCCCAGGATGCGGTCGCGCAGCGACTCGATCACTTCGCCGCCCTCGACGATGGCGCGCATCAGCGAGCCGTCATGGGTGCCGCAATCGACTTCGATGACCACCAGATCCTGCGTCACGTCCACCAGGCGGCGCGTGAGGTAGCCCGAGTTCGCGGTCTTCAGCGCCGTGTCCGCCAGGCCCTTTCGGGCGCCGTGGGTGGAGATGAAGTACTGCAATACGTTCAGGCCTTCGCGGAAGTTGGCCGTGATAGGCGTCTCGATGATCGAGCCGTCAGGCTTGGCCATCAGGCCGCGCATGCCCGCCAGCTGGCGGATCTGGGCGGCCGAGCCGCGGGCGCCGGAGTCGGCCATCATGTAGATGGAGTTGAACGATTCCTGGTCCACTTCCTTGCCGCGGCGGTCAATCACCTTCTGTTTGGCCAGCTGGGCCATCATGACCTTGGAGACTTCGTCGCCGGCCTTGCCCCAGATGTCCACCACCTTGTTGTAGCGCTCGCCCACCGTGACCAGGCCCGAGACGTACTGCTGCTCGATTTCCTTCACTTCCTTCTCGGCGCGGCCGATGATCTCGGCCTTTTGCGGCGGCACCAGCATGTCGTCGATGCAGATCGAGATGCCCGCCTTGGTGGCCAGGCGGAAGCCGTTTTGCAGCAGCTTGTCGGCGAAGACCACGGTCTCTTTCAGGCCGCACTTGCGGAACGAGACGTTGATGAGCTTGGAAATCTCCTTCTTCTTCAGCGCCTTGTTCATGTTGGAGAAAGCCAGGCCCTTGGGCAGGATCTCGGACAGCAATGCGCGGCCGGCCGTCGTGTCCACCAGCGAAGTGCTGGGCACGAACTCTCCGGTGTCCTTGTCCTTGTTCCATTCGGTCAGGCGTACCGTCACCTTGGCCGTGAGGTCGACCTCATTGGCGTCCAGGGCGCACTGCACCTCGCCGATGTCGGCGAAGATCATGCCCTCGCCCTTGGCGTTGATGCGCTCGCGGGTGGTGTAGTACAGGCCCAGCACTACGTCTTGCGACGGCACGATGGAGGGTTCGCCGTTGGCCGGGAACAGCACGTTGTTGGAGGCCAGCATCAGTGTGCGGGCTTCCATCTGCGCTTCCACCGACAGCGGTACGTGGACGGCCATCTGGTCGCCGTCGAAGTCGGCGTTGAAGGCCGCGCAGACCAGCGGGTGCAGCTGGATCGCCTTGCCTTCGATCAGGATAGGCTCGAACGCCTGGATGCCCAGGCGGTGCAGCGTGGGGGCCCGGTTCAGCATGACCGGGTGTTCCTTGATGACTTCCTCGAGGATGTCCCACACCACCGGCGTGCCCGATTCGACTTCCTTCTTCGCCGCCTTGATGGTGGTGGCGATGCCCATGGCTTCCAGGCGCGAGAAGATGAACGGCTTGAACAGTTCCAGCGCCATCAGCTTGGGCAGGCCGCACTGGTGCAGCTTGAGCGTCGGGCCCACGGTGATGACCGAGCGGCCCGAGTAGTCGACGCGCTTGCCCAGCAGGTTCTGGCGGAAGCGCCCGCTCTTGCCCTTGATCATGTCGGCCAGCGACTTCAGGGCGCGCTTGTTGGCACCCGTCATCGCCTTGCCGCGGCGGCCGTTGTCCAGCAGCGAATCGACCGCTTCCTGCAGCATCCGCTTTTCGTTGCGCGCGATGATTTCGGGGGCCTTCAACTCCAGCAGGCGGCGCAGCCGGCTGTTGCGGTTGATGACGCGCCGATACAGGTCGTTCAGGTCAGATGTCGCGAAGCGCCCGCCGTCCAGCGGCACCAGCGGACGCAGGTCCGGCGGCAGCACGGGCAGCACGTCCATCACCATCCACTGGGGCTTGATGCCGGACTTCTTGAAGGCTTCGAGAACCTTCAGGCGCTTGGCGTTCTTCTTGACCTTGACTTCAGAGCCCGTCAGGTCGCCACGCAGCTTTTCGATCTCGACGTCGATGTCGATGGCTTCGAGCAGGTCCTTGATGCCTTCGGCGCCCATCTTGGCGACGTATTCGTCGCCGTATTCCTTGCGCTTGGCGTCGTAGTCGTCCTCGGACATGATGCTGAACTTCTTCAGCGGCGTCATGCCGGGGTCGGTGACCACATAGGCTTCGAAGTACAGCACGCGCTCGATGTCGCGCAGCGTCATGTCCAGCACCAGGCCCAGCCGCGACGGCAGGGACTTCAGGAACCAGATGTGGGCGCAGGGCGCGGCCAGGTCGATGTGGCCCATGCGCTCGCGGCGCACCTTGGTCTGCGTGACTTCAACGCCGCACTTCTCGCAGATGACGCCGCGATGCTTCAGGCGCTTGTACTTGCCGCACAGGCATTCGTAGTCCTTGATGGGGCCGAAAATCTTG
>JANYAN010000429.1 GCA_025361305.1 Burkholderiales bacterium | reverse complement strand
CTACACACCGCAGGACAAGGACCAGGTGTCCTACTACAAGGAAGACAAGGCCGGGCAGATCCTGCAGGAAGGCATCAACGAGGCCGGCGGCATGGCCAGCTGGATTGCAGCTGCAACCTCGTATAGCACGAGCAACCGGATCATGATGCCGTTCTACATCTACTACTCGATGTTCGGACTGCAGCGCGTGGGCGACCTGTGCTGGGCTGCCGGCGACATGCAGGCGCGCGGCTTCCTGCTGGGCGGCACTTCGGGGCGCACCACGCTCAACGGGGAAGGCCTGCAGCACGAGGACGGCCACAGCCACATCATGGCCAACACCATCCCCAATTGCGTCAGCTACGACCCGACTTTCGCGCACGAAGTCGGCGTGATCATGCACCACGGCCTCAAGCGCATGGTGGAAAAGCAGGACAACGTTTACTACTACATCACGTTGCTCAACGAAAACTACCCGATGCCTGGCCTGGCCGCCGGCACCGAGGAGCAGATCGTCAAGGGAATGTACCTGCTCAAGGAGGGCGCCAAACTCACCCCGCGGGTGCAGCTGCTGGGCTCGGGCACGATACTGCGCGAGTCACTTGCAGCCCAGGAACTGCTGGAGAAAGAGTGGGGAATCGCCGCCAATGTCTGGAGCTGCCCAAGCTTCAACGAACTGACACGTGACGGACAGGACTGTGAGCGTCACAACCTGCTCCACCCGACCGACAAGCCGCGTGTTTCGTTCGTGGGCCAGCAACTCGAAAAACACAATGGGCCGGTCGTGGCCTCCACCGACTACATGAAGGCGTATGCAGAGCAAATCCGGCCCTACATCCCCAAGGGGCGCACCTACAAGGTGCTGGGTACCGATGGCTTTGGCCGCAGCGATTTCCGCAGCAAGCTGCGCGAGCACTTTGAAGTCAATCGCCACTACATCGTCCTGGCGGCCCTGAAGGCCCTGAGCGAAGATGGCACGGTGCCGGTCGCCAAGGTGGCCGAAGCGATCAAGAAGTACGGTATCAAGGCCGACAAGATCAATCCGCTGTACGCTTGAAGCCATAAGAAAAACCAGGAGCACAACAACATGGCAGTGATCGAAGTGAAGGTTCCCGACATCGGGGATTTCGACGAGGTCTCGGTGATCGAAGTACTGGTCAAGGCGGGCGACACCGTCAAGGCCGAGCAGTCGCTGATCACGGTGGAATCGGACAAAGCCTCGATGGAGATTCCGTCGTCGGCCGCCGGCGTCGTCAAGGAAGTGAAGGTCAAGCTGGGCGACAAGGTCAAGGAGGGATCGCTGGTCGTGGTGCTGGAAAGCGCCGCTGCCGGGGCGCCTGCCGCACCTGCCGGCCCGCCAGTGCCGGCTGCGGCCCAAGCGGCCCCAAGCTCCGCTGTTTCGTCTGCACCGGCCGTGGCTGCGGCGACGGGACCGATCGAAGTGCGAGTCCCCGACATCGGCGACTTCAAGGACGTCGCCGTCATCGAGGTGCTGGCCAAGGTTGGCGATACCGTCAAGGTAGAGCAGTCCCTGATCACCGTCGAGTCGGACAAGGCGTCGATGGAAATCCCGTCGTCGTCGGCCGGCATCCTCAGGGAACTCAAGGTGAAGATCGGCGACAAGGTCAACGTCGGGGACCTCATTGCCGTGCTTGAAGGCGCGTCGGGGAGCGCCGCGTCGGGGCAAACCATTTCTGTGCCGTCCCAACCGGCAGCGCCGGCCTCTGCGGAGCGCACACCGCCCACGGCGGCGCTGCCACCACACGAACCGGGCCAGCCGACGGGGCAGTTGCCTCACGCTTCTCCATCGGTGCGCAAGTTCGCGCGCGAACTCGGTGTTCCGCTCGAAGAGGTGAAGGGAACCGGCCCGAAGGGCAGGATCACACAGGAAGATGTGCAGGGCTTTACCCGCGCCGTGATGAAGGGCGAGATGGCCACCAAGGCCGCATCCGCCAGGGCACCCGCTGCTGGCGGTGGCGAGGCGCTCGGGCTCTTGCCCTGGCCCAAAGTCGATTTCGCCAAATTCGGTCCGGTAGAGCGCAAGGACCTGTCACGAATCAAGAAGATCAGCGGCGCCAACCTGCACCGCAACTGGGTCTTGATCCCGCACGTTACGAACCACGACGACGCCGACATCACCGAGCTGGAAGCTTTCCGGGTCTCCACCAACAAGG
>JANYAN010000427.1 GCA_025361305.1 Burkholderiales bacterium | reverse complement strand
CGGATATCGGTCTCCACCTGGTGCTTGAACTCGGTCTCGGCGATCAGCATGCCGGCGATGAACGCACCCAGCGCCAGCGACAGGCCGGCCCGCTCGGTCATCCAGGCCAGGCCCAGTGTGATCAGCAGCAGGTTGAGCACGAACAGCTCTTCGCTTTTGCGCCGCGCCACCAGCGTCAGCCACCAGCGCATGACACGCTGCCCGCCAGCCAGCAGGATGGCGATCAGTGCCACCGCCTTGACACCGGCCACCGCAAGCGAAACCAGCAAGGTCTCGGGCGTGCTGCCCAGAGCCGGGATCAGCACCAGCAGGGGAACGACCGCCAGATCCTGGAACAGCAGCACACCCATCACGCGCTTGCCGTGCTCGCTTTCCAGTTCCAGCCGCTCGGCCATCAGCTTGACAAGGATGGCGGTGCTGCTCATGGCCACCGCGCCGGACAGGGCCACGGCAGACTGCCAGCTCATTTGCCACAGCGATGGCGCCAGTGCTGCCAGGAACAGTGACCCGCCAGTGGCTAGCAGGATTGTGAGCGTCACCTGGAACAATCCCAGGCCGAACACGTGGCCCCGCATCGCGCGCAATTTGGGCAGGTTGAATTCCAGCCCGATCACGAACATCAGGAACACGACGCCGAATTCGCCCAGGTGCCGCACCGCGTCGGAGTTGCTTCCCAGTGCCAGGGCGTTCGGGCCGATCAGCACGCCGGCAACCAGATAGCCCAGCATCGGCGGCAGTTTGAGCGAGCGGAACGCAGCCACGCCCAGCACCGCGGCCAGCAGGTACAGCAGGGCGAGTTCCAGTGACGACATCCACGCATCGTAAGGGACGGGCAACGCAAACGTAGAATCCGCGAATGACGTTCAACGCTGTCCAGGCCCTGCGCCTGGCCCAGGAGACATTCGAGATCGAGGCTGCCGCCGTGCTGGGGCTGAAGTCCCGCACCAACGAGGGCTTTGCGCGCGCGGTCGAGGCGATCCTGACAGTGCGAGGCCGGGTGGTGGTCATGGGCATGGGCAAGAGCGGCCACATCGGGCGCAAGGTCGCGGCCACGCTGGCCTCGACCGGCACGCCGGCGATGTTCGTGCATCCGGCCGAGGCCAGTCACGGCGACCTGGGGATGATCAAGCCGGTAGACCTGGTCGTCGCCATCTCCAATGGCGGTGAGAGCGAGGAAATCACCGTGATCCTGCCCGTGCTCAAACGCCTGGGCGTGCCCATGATCGCCATGACCGGGAACCCGAATTCAACGCTGGCCCGGCACGCCGACATCGTGCTCGATTGCGGCGTCGAGAAAGAGGCGTGCCCCCTGAACCTGGCGCCCACGGCCAGCACCACAGCCCAGCTCGCGCTGGGCGACGCGCTGGCGGTGGCGTTGCTGGACGCGCGCGGCTTCAAGACCGAGGATTTCGCCCGCTCTCACCCGGGCGGCGCGCTCGGGCGCAAGCTCCTGACCCACCTGGGCGACGTGATGCGAGTGGGCGACGATGTGCCGCGGGTGGGGCCGGATGCCCCGTTCTCGGACCTGATGCGCGAGATGAGCGCCAAGGGCCTGGGCGCCTCGGCGGTCGTCGACCCGCAGGGCCAGGTGTTGGGGATCTTCACTGACGGCGACTTGCGCCGGCTGATCGAAAAGGGCATTGACCTGCGCGCCAGCAAGGCGCGCGACGTGATGCACCCGTTGCCGCGGACCATTCACGAAGGTGCCCTGGCCGTGGAAGCGGCCGAACTGATGGAACAACACCGCATCACCAGCGTCCTGGTGATCGATGCGCAGGGCCGGCTGTGCGGCGCCGTCAACAGCAACGACCTGATGCGCGCCAAGGTCATCTGAGCCCACACATGTCCGCCACGCTGGCCTTTGCGCCCGAAACGCTGCTTGCTGCCCAGGATATCCGGGTCGCCTTCTTCGACGTCGACGGAGTGCTCACAGACGGCGGGCTCTATCTGTCCGATCAGGGCGAGAGTCTCAAGCGCTTCCACATCCTGGATGGACTGGGCCTCAAGCTGCTGCAGCAGGCAGGCATCACGCCGGCCGTTGTCACGGGCCGCGACTCTGCGCCTCTGCGTGCCAGGCTGGCCGCGTTGGGCATCACGCATGCGCATTACGGTACCGAAGAAAAGCGCCCGGCGGCTGAACAGACGCTGGCGGCGCTGGGCCTGGACTGGTCCCAGGCCGCGGGGATCGGTGACGACTGGCCCGACCTGCCGCTGCTGCGCCGCTGCGCGTTTGCCGCCGCACCGGCCAACGCCCACGCCGAGGTCAAGGCAAACGTGCGCTATGTCACGCAGGCTGCGGGCGGCCATGGCGCGGCGCGCGAGTTCTGCGACCTCCTGCTGGTCGCGAGTGGCCGCTACGCGGGTCTGTTGGAAGGCTACCTGTGAGCCCGGCACCACGCGCCGTACCGGTTCCCACGTCCCGCCAGGTGATGCGGGCGGCCGCCGACCAGATATCGATCTACCTGCCGATCATCCTGATGGGGCTGATGGCGCTGGGCACGTACTGGCTGGCGCGCAACACGCCGGCGCTGGAGGCGGCCGAGCCGGCGCGGCCGGCCACCCATGACCCCGACTATTTCATGCGCGGCTTCTCGGTCAAGACCTTCGATGCCGCCGGGCGCCTCAAGAGCGAACTGTTCGGCACGGAAGCGCGCCACTATCCGGACAACGACACATTGGAGATCGACCAGCCCCGCATCCGCTCGTTCGACGTGCGGGGCGACCTGACCGTGGCCAACGCCAAACGCGCGCTGAGCAATGGCGATGGCTCCGAAGTCCAGTTGATCGGCGACGCCGTGGTGACGCGCCAGGCGGTGGCCACGGCCGGTGCCGCTACCGGCCCCAGCCTGGAGTTTCATGGGGAGTTTCTGCACGCTTTCTTCAATACCGAACGGGTCAGGTCACACAAGCCGGTGGTGCTGACACGCGGGGCCGACCGGTTCACAGCCGACAGCCTCGAGTACGACAACGTCGAGCGGGTGATGGAACTGCGCGGCCGCGTCCACGGCCTGCTGGTGCCGCAGGCCCGGCGCTGAACATGGACAAGCTGGTTTTCATCACGGGTGCTTCCAGCGGTATCGGCCAGGCGCTGGCCTGGCGCTACCACCAGGCCGGCTGGCGGCTTGCGCTGGCAGCCCGGCGAGCCGACGAAATTCGTGACTGGGCCGTGCGCCAGGGCCTGCCGCCAGACCGCTATGCCGTCTATGGCGCCGATGTAGCCCAGACCGACAGCATCGTGGCTGCCGGCGAAGCCTGCATTGCCTCCCAGGGGTTGCCGGATGCCGTGGTCGCCAATGCGGGGATCAGCGTGGGCGTGGACACGGCCGAGCGGGAAGATATCGACGCGATGGCCCGTACTTTTGCCACCAACAACGTCGGCATGGCCGCCACGTTTCACCCGTTCGTTCGGGGCATGGCCGCCCGCGGATCGGGCGCGCTGGTCGGAATCGCAAGCGTCGGGGGAATCCGGGGGTTGCCGGGGCACGGCGCCTACTGCGCCAGCAAGGCCGCCGTGATCAGCTACTGCGAGAGCCTGCGCGGCGAACTGCGCAGCGCAGGCGTGAAGGTGGTGACGATCTGCCCGGGCTACGTCGCCACGCCCCTGACCAGCAGGAACCGCTACGCCATGCCGTTTCTCATGAAGCCCGAAGACTTCGCCGACCGCGCCTTTCGGGCGATCGAGGCGGGCGCCAGCTACCGGGTGATTCCGTGGCAGATGGGCGTTGTGGCCAAGCTGCTGCGGATGCTGCCCAACGCAGTGTTCGACCGGGTCCTGAAGGGGCGGCCGCGAAAGCACCGCCAAAAGGAAAAAGGCTCCTGAGGGAGCCTTGTCGAAGCCGGGTCTGGCAGCTTAGTAGCCGCCGCGGTTGCCACCGCCACTGCCGCCACCATTTCCGCCACCACCGCCGCGCGGGCCGGAGCCGTAGGGGCTGCGGAAACCGCCGTCGCTGCCGCCACCTCCGCGGCCGCCGTAGCCGCCACCTCCGCGGCCGCCGTAGCCGCCACCGCCGTCGCTGCCGCCACCACCGCCGCCGCTGCGGCCACCGCCGCCACTACCACCGCCTCCACCGCCGTAGCCGCCACCCCCGCCGCCACCGTAGCCGCCGCTGCGTGGCGGCCGGGATTCCATGGGACGCGCCTCATTGACGACGACGCTGCGCCCGCCCAAAGCCTGGCCGTTCATGCCGGCTATTGCGGCTTGCGCCTCGGCATCGTTGCCCATCTCGACGAAACCAAAGCCCTTGGAGCGGCCGGTATCTCGCTCCATCATGACCTTGGCACTGGTGACTGCGCCGAACTGGCCGAACGCCTGCTCGAGATCGCTGTCGCGCACGGAGTACGGCAGGTTACCTACGTACAGTTTGTTGCCCATGTAAAGGGACTCCTGAAAAAGACATTGACTTGAGCGATGGAGTCCCGAAAACGCATTCAACCATACCCGAGCGACGCGAAAGTGGCCTGTTCACCGCAAACTTGCGTGGCACTGCTAAAGCCACGTTTTTCCATTATGGCGCAGATAACCGGAACTCACACAAGGGGGAAAGCAGCATCGCGACCACAGAAACTCTGAATATCCTGGACGAAAAAAAGGGCCCATAGGCCCTTTGGTTTCATTCGACGGTTGTCGAAGGCTTAGTAGCCGCCACGGCCGCCGCCGCCGCCGCCGCCATATCCACCGCCGCCGCCACCGCCACCGCCGCCGTACCCGCCGCTGCGCGGGGGACGCGATTCCATGGGACGGGCTTCATTGACCACGAGGCCACGGCCGCCGATTTGCTGGCCATTCATGCCGGCGATTGCGGCTTGCGCCTCGGCATCGTTGCTCATTTCGACAAAGCCGAAACCCTTGGAGCTTCCGGTATCGCGATCCATTACAACGCGGGCAGATTCGATCTGTCCGTGAGCCTGGAATGCGTCTTTGAGTGATGCGTCTGTGGTCTTGAATGAGAGGTTGCCGACATAGAGGTTCATTTTTCTTCTTCCTACACGCCATGATTA
>JANYAN010000338.1 GCA_025361305.1 Burkholderiales bacterium | reverse complement strand
GCTGACCATGAGAGCAGCGCTGGCGACGCATCAGCGGCGCGAATTGCCGTTCGCGGCGATCCCGCTGTTGTTCGCCATTCAGCAACTGATCGAAGGCGTGATCTGGCTGACCTTCCGCGTGGATGCGCCGCTGCTGAACTCGGTGATGACCCACGTGTATTCCTTCTTCTCGCATGTGCTGTGGCCGGTTTATGTGCCCGTGGCCGTGCTGCTGTTGGAGCCCACGGGATGGCGTCGGCGAGCGTTGTTCGCGTTCGTCGCGGCCGGCGTCGCGGTGGGCGCGTACCTGCTGTACATCCTGTTGGCGTTTCCGGTTGTCTCGCGGCCGACGGGGCAGCACGTCGAGTACGTCTCACCGCATTTCTTCGCGGCAGCGACGATGACGCTGTACCTGATGTCGACCGCCCTGAGTCCGGTCCTGTCCACGCATCCCATGGTGAGGGTCTTCGGCGTTCTGGCGCTGCTGTCGTTTGGCGCCGCCTACACCTTCTATGCGACGTGGTTCATCTCGGTGTGGTGCTTCTTTGCTGCGTTGTTGAGCGCGGTGATCTATCTCCACTTTGCATGGCGTGGTGCCAGCCGCGGCGGGCTGCGGCGCATGCCCGCAACGACCGGTCTAAGCTGAGCTTTGGAGAACAGGTCATGCAAAAGCGATCGGCATTCCTGACAACCGCCTTGGTACTGAGCCTCACCGGTTGCGGCTACAAGCCGCCGAGCGTCGGGTTCGATGCCGCGTCGGCCACACCCACCGACGCTGCTTCGGGAGCGGCCAGGTGATCACCAGCACGGCCGCGATCGGGATCGGCAGAGCGTTGCTCTTGGCATGCGCGCTTGGCTGGTCCGCACTGGCCCCAGCGCAGGTGCCCGTCCCGCCGTTGACGGGGCATGTCATCGACCAGACCGGCACGCTCACCGCTGAGCAGAGAGCGTCGCTCGAGCAAACCTTGACGGCGTTCGAGGCCAGGAAGGGCAGTCAGCTTGCGGTGCTGATGATCGCCTCGTCAGCCCCGGAAGCCATCGAGCCGTTCGCCTTGCGCGTCGCTGAGCAATGGAAGCTCGGACGCAAGAAGATCGATGACGGCGCCATCCTCGTCGTTGCGAAGGGCGACCGCGCGATGCGTATCGAGGTGGGCTACGGCTTGGAAGGGGCGCTTAACGATCTCACCAGCAAACGCATCATCAGCGAGACCATCTTGCCGCGATTCAAGAGCCAGGACTTCTATGGCGGCATCACGGCCGGGGTCGGGCAAATGATGCGCGTCATCGATGGGGAGCCCTTGCCGGCGCCGAGCAACAAGCCCACCGGGGGCGTCGGCGATGTGCAGCAGTACGCCCCCGTGCTTTTCATTCTGGCGCTCGCCGTGGGCGGCGTGCTGCGCGCCACGCTGGGCAAGCTTCCTGGCTCGCTGGTCACGGGCGGCGTCGTCGCCGTGATTGCCTGGTTCGTCGTCGGTGCCATCTCGGTGGCCTTGGTCGCCGGCGTGGTCGCGCTGTTCGTCACGCTGTTCGGTGGTGGCATGGGCCGGCATGGACTCGGTGGCCTTTACGGCGGAGGAGGCCGTGGTGGCTTTGGCGGCGGCGGTGGCGGATTCGGTGGCGGCGGCGCTTCGGGCAGGTGGTGAGCATGAAGATCAAACGCATCGTGAAGCATCTGCTGGTGACCGACGGGCAGCTCAGGCGGGCCTTTCCCCGCAGCACCTTGAACGCGATCGAGGACGCGATCAAGGCCAGCGAGACCGCTCATGTCGGAGAAATACGATTCGCAGTCGAGGCGGCGCTGGACGGCGCGCCGCTGTTCAAGGGGCAGTCGGCCAGGGATCGCGCGATCGACCTGTTTTCGCAACTGCGCGTATGGGACACCCAATACAACACGGGCGTGCTGATTTATCTCTTGCTCGCGGATCGGACCGTGGAGATCGTGGCCGATCGCGGGATTCACACCAAGGTGAATTCACAGGAATGGAGCAAGGTGTGCCGCCAGATGGAAACAGCCTTCCAGCAATCGAACTTCGAGGCTGGCGTGGTGAGCGGTGTGCAGGCTGTCACGCAGCACCTGATGACGCATTTTCCTGCTGATGGCCACGATGGCAATGAACTGCCGGACAAGCCGGTGGTGCTGTGAGGCACGCAACTGCCTTCGCTTCGGCCATCCGTCAACTATCGCGCCCTCTTCTTCTGCGAGAAGCTCGACCTTCCGCCAACCAATGCTAATGCCACTGAGGGGCGCGAAAGGTCGAAGTTCTTGTCGATCAGCGGCTCAATTGCCGCTGCTGCTATGTTCCTTCAGCAGCGATTCCACTCGCATCACCTCGTCGCCAACCATAATTAGCTTGCCCCCATCCTTCGTTGTCATCACATGACCGGGCTTCATGCGAGTTGAACGGCCCAATTTATCTTCCATTCCCATCTTGCCATCTTTGAAGACATATACCGTCGAACCATCTTCAAGTGGAATGGATTTTTTTACATTGGCCATGTCCGCTGAAAAGGCCGACATAGCGACCAAGCTGCCTGTAACGATAAATAGAGTCTTCTTGAACATAAATTTCTCCTTGGGTAAATATCACAATTGGCATTTCGATAGCAGGGAATCCACTCGCATCGCCTCATTGCACTGTCTTGACCACAATAGCCAAGCTCCCGTCGGAGCAGTCTTCAATGCCTAAGCCTCGTGTCTTGCGAAAATTCATGCTACGCGGGCGACGCGCCGAAGTGTTGATCCACGTCAAGCGAGGCTGGGACGAACAACAAATTTGGCAGGCAAGGCCCGAGATGTGCTTATTTGCGAAGACCGTGCATGGGATGTGGTTTCGCGTCTGTGCGCTGCCGCACACAACAAAAATCCAGACGGATTCCAAATCTCTCTTGCCGCAGCATTGACGCGGTGACGCCACGACAGTGCGCCGGCCCTATAGAGCCGACACAACCAAGCTCATCGGACCGCTCTCCGCTCTGAAAAACGACTGACCGCGCGGGCTCGAGGCGGGCTCTCCGACCATTCTTCGCGACGCCAATGACCGCCCACACGTCTCCCGGCACGCGCTCGACTGGGCTCGCCGGGCTGCGGCCCGTGCAACTGGCTTGGCTGGCCGCGGCGGTCTTCATCGTCTCGGCCGGCTATGGGGCGCTGTTGCCCGTGCTGCCAGCTTGGCTGGCCGGGTTGATGCCCGGCGCAAATGGCACCGAAGTCGGCCGTCACGTCGGCTTTCTCAGCGGTGTCTACGCGGCCGGCGTGCTGCTGGGTGCCCCCCTGTGGGGAGTCGTCTCGGATCGCGTCGGGCGGGGCCGAATCCTGATCGCCGGGCTCGTCGGCTACGTCGGCAGCCTGCTGCTCCTGCTCGTGCCGGCAATGGCCGGTTTGTGGGCAATCTACGCACTGCGCGCCACGACCGGCTTTTTCGTGGCGGCGGTCGTCCCCGTGGTCGCTGCGCTGGTCGCCGAGCACACCCCCGAGGAGCTGCGCGCACGGCGCTTTGCGTGGTTGGGCGCCATGTCGCTGCTCGGATTTTTGTTCGGCCCCGGACTGAGCGCGGTGGCCGATTGGGTCGGGCCATGGGTCGCCGACGGAGCGGTTTCCTCGGCGCTCTCGGCGCACTAACCTTGGTCGACTCTACCTATCTCGAGCGGATGGGGACTCTCAAATCAGGGGAGCGGGAAAAAGACGAGTCGGCCATGTCGC
>JANYAN010000280.1 GCA_025361305.1 Burkholderiales bacterium | reverse complement strand
AGTTGCTGGCCGCCCAGGTCGAGGACCAGGCCCAAGCGTTGCCGGATCTGGAAGAAGCCTTGCGCCAGGCGCAAAAAGCCGCCAACGAGCAGCGCGCCAGCGTGGCCCAGGTGCAGCAGCAAATCCAGGTGCTGGCCGCAGAACAGCGCAGCATCGAGGAGCAGTCGCGCCAGCTCGACAGCCGCCGCGAACGCCTGAGTGCGGACCGCAACGCGATGGCAGCACCCGATGAAGCCCGGTTGATCAATCTGCAAAACCAGCTGGACCAGGCCCAGGAGACCGCCAGCGTGGCAGAAGGCCGCCTGCAGGAGTTGCAGGACAGCGTGCCCCAGCTTGACGAAAGTCGACGAACCGAGCAACAGGCCGTCAACACCGAATCGGCGCGCCTGGCCGAACTATCGGCCCGGATGGAGGCGCTCAAAGCCTTGCAGGAAAAGGTCAAGACCGACGGCAAACTCAAACCCTGGCTGGCACGGCACGGCCTGGAGGAGCTGCACGGCCTGTGGAGCCGCATTCATATCGAGCAAGGCTGGGAAAACGCACTGGAGGCGGCGCTTCGTGAACGCATGAATTCGCTGGAAGTCTCACGCCTGGACATGGTGCATGCGTTCAGCACCGATGCGCCGCCGACCAAGCTCGCGTTTTATAGTCCACCGGCGGCGGCATTGCCTGAGGGCGCGTCGAGCCTGCCGCGGCTGGCCGACCTTCTGCGCCTGAACGACGCCGGGCAGAAGGCGTTGCTGGCCGATTGGCTGCACGGCTGCTACACGGCATCGAGTTTCGAAGACGCCCTGGCGGGCCGTGAGCAACTCCATGCGGGCGAGGCGGTCTATGTGCGCAGCGGCCACTGCGTCACGGCCCACAGCGTGAGCTTCTTTGCCCAGGACTCCGAGCAGGCGGGCTTGCTTGCGCGCCAGCAGGAAATCGAGAACCTGGATACACAGGTGCGAGCCCAGGCGATGATCGCTGACGAGGCGCGCGCCAGCTTGGTGCGAGCGGAGGCCGCCTATGGTGAGGCCTCGCAACGGCTGGTTGGCGCAAGGCGCGAAGCAGCCCAAGCACAGGCACAGGCCCACGAGGTGCAGGTCGAAACCTTGCGGTTGGCCCAGCTGGCAGAGCAGGCGCGTTTGCGCAGCGAACAGATCGCGGGCGACCTGGCCGAGGTTGACGCCCAGTTGCAGGACCTGCAGGAGCGCCGCGTCGGGGCCGAGGCCCGGTTCGAGGAACTGGACATGCAACTGGCCGATAGCCAGGAACGGCACGCGCAGCTGGGCGACCATGTGATCGCAGCCGAGCGCAGGCTGGCTACCGCGCGCGAACAGCAGCGCAGCCTGGAGCGACAGGCACAGGAGGCCCAGTTCGATCAGCGGTCTCTCCAGGCGCGAAGGTCGGAACTTGAACGCTCGATCGTGACGGCTGCCGACCAGGCGCAAACCATCGCAGCCGAGCAGCGTCGGGCTGGCGACGAATTGACACGCCTGACCGACGCTGCAGCCCAGGCGGGGCTGCAGTCGGCACTGGCACTGAAGCTGGAACGCGAGGCCGCGCTGGGAGCCACGCGCAGCCAGTACGATGACCTCACGGCCCGGTTGCGCGCCAGCGATGAGCGGCGCCTGCAACTCGAGCGCGAACTCGATCCCCTGCGCCAGCGCATTACCGAATTCCAGCTCAAGGAACAGGCCGCACGGCTGGGCTTCGAGCAGTACAGCCAATTGCTGGCAGACGCACAGGCTGACCTCGAGGCCGTGGCCCGGTCGGTCGAGGAGGGCAAAGTGCGGCTGGCGGGCATGCAGGGTGAAATCGACCGGCTGCACCGCGATATTGCTGCGCTGGGCGCCGTGAATCTGGCTGCGCTGGAGGAATTGACCACGGCGCGCGACCGAAAGCAGTTCCTCGATGCGCAGTCGGCCGACCTGAACGAAGCCATGGCCACGCTGGAAGACGCGATCCGCAAGATCGATGGAGAGACGCGGGAACTGCTGGCCGGCACTTTCAGCACTGTCAACGAGCACTTCGGCCGCATGTTCCCCGAACTGTTCGGGGGGGGCAACGCGCGGCTGGTGATGACCGGGGAAGAAATTCTCGATTCGGGTGTGCAGGTGATGGCCCAGCCGCCTGGCAAGAAGAACCAAACGATTCACCTGTTGTCCGGCGGCGAAAAAGCCCTCACAGCCATCGCTCTCGTGTTTGCCATCTTCCAGCTCAACCCCGCGCCGTTTTGTCTGCTCGACGAGGTCGACGCACCGCTGGACGACGCGAACACCGAACGCTATGCGAAACTGGTGATCAGCATGAGCCGCGAAACACAGTTCCTGTTCATTAGCCACAACAAGATCGCAATGGAAATGGCCGAGCAGTTGATCGGCGTCACCATGCAGGAACAGGGCGTCTCCCGTATCGTTGCGGTGGACATGGAATCGGCCGTTTCGCTGGCCGAGGCGGCATGAGCAGTTTCACGGTCGGCCTGGCCATCGTCGGTGGACTGGTGCTGGCGGCGCTGGTCGCGTGGAACGCCTGGACGTCACGCAAGAGCATTCCCCTGCAGCCCGAAGGCGCTGCGCGGCCGATGGATCCCGCGTTCGCGCCGGACGCGCAAGACCCGGTGTTCGAGGCCGCGCTGGCCCCGCTGCCACCGCCCGATCGGCGCCCGGTGCTGGACGCCCTGATCGATGTGATCGCGCCCGTCGCGCTGGACGCGCCGGTGTCGGGCGATGCCGCGCTTGCCGCACTGCCGTCCACACGCCGCGCCGGCAGCAAACCGTTCGCTGTCGAGGGTTTGAACGAAGCACTGCACGTCTGGGAACCGCCACAGGCCGGACAGCGTTACGCGGCTTTTCAGGCCGGCGTGCAGTTGGCCAACCGCAGCGGGGCGCTCAATGAAATCGAATACTCCGAATTCGTGATGAAGGCGCAGGCCTTCGCCGACGCCATCAACGGTGCACCCGAGTTCCCGGACATGCTCGACGAGGTGGCCAGAGCCCGTGAACTGGACCAGTTCGCCGGCGGCCATGACGCCCAGCTGGGATTCACGCTGCGGGCCCGTAACTCGGCCTGGAGCCCGGGCTACGTGCAGCAAAACGCGGCACGCCAGGGCTTCATTGCGGGCGCCATCCCCGGCCGCATGGTGTTGCCCGCTGCGTCTGCCGGCGCGTCCGCTGTGTTGGGGCTGGCGTTCGACACCCAAGCCGCGCTGGCCGACGACCCTGCGCAGTCGGCCATCCGCGAACTCATCCTCAGCCTCGATGTGCCACAGGTATCGCGCGCCGAGCAACCGTTCGTGCGAATGCGCGACGCGGCAATCGCCCTGGCTGCATCGATGGACGGGATCATCACTGACGACAACGGACAGGTGATCCGGGTGGACGCACTGGACGCGATCGGTGCCGACCTGGAGCACCTGTACGACACCCTGGACGCGCACGATCTGGCGGCCGGTTCGCCGCTGGCCAGGCGCCTGTTCTCGTAGCCGGGCCCGGCCCGCAGGTCTTGATGCCATGCCAGCCACCGCCAGCATCCGCAAGCAGATGGACGCACTGCGCACTCAACTGCACTATCACGCCCATCGCTATCACGTGCTGGACGAGCCGCAGATCCCCGATGCCGAGTACGACCGTCTGTTCCGTGAACTGCAGCAGCTGGAACTGGAGCACCCGGAACTCCTGACTGCCGACTCACCGACGCAGCGCGTGGGCGGCAAGGCACTGGATGGTTTTGCCAAGGTGCGGCACAAGGTGCCGATGCTCTCGATACGCACCGAAACCGACATTGAGGAGACAGGCGCACAGAGCTTCGACGCCAGGGTGAGGCGGGAACTGGGCCTTCAAGGCAGTGCCCCGCCGGTGGAATACGTTGCCGAGCTGAAGTTCGACGGGCTGGCCATCAATCTGCGGTACGAACACGGGGTGCTGGTGCAGGCTGCTACGCGCGGTGACGGCGAGATCGGCGAGGACGTCACACAGAACATTCGCACCATTGGGCAGATTCCGCTGCGCCTGCCCGCCGACGCGCCCGCCGTGCTCGAGGTGCGCGGAGAGGTTTACATGCGGCGCGACGATTTCGAGAAGCTCAACGAGGTGCAGCGCCAGAAGATCGCCGGCGGTGCCAAGGCAGAGAAGACCTTCGTCAATCCGCGCAACGCCGCTGCAGGTGCTGTGCGCCAGCTTGACCCGGCGATCGCGCGCCAGCGGCCTTTGAGTTTTTTCACCTACGGCTGGGGCGAGGTGACGCCTGCTGAGCAGGGCGGACCGGTATTCGAAACTCAATACCAGGCGATGTCGACGCTCGGGTCCTGGGGCCTGCCGGTGTCGAATCGTACTCAGCTGGCCGTCGGCGCCGCCGAGTTGATCGCCTACCACAGGGCTGTCGGGACCGAGCGGGACGTACTCCCCTTCGACATTGATGGTGTGGTCTACAAGGTCAACAGCCTCGCGCTGCAACGGCAACTGGGTTTCGTGACCCGCGAGCCGCGCTGGGCCGTCGCCCACAAGTTCCCGGCGCAGGAGCAGATGACCACGGTGCAGGCCATCGAGGTTCAGGTAGGCCGCACGGGCAAGCTGACGCCTGTGGCCAAGCTGGCGCCGGTGTTCGTCGGCGGTGTGACGGTGACCAACGCCACGCTGCACAACGAGGACGAAATACGGCGCAAAGACGTGCGGATCGGCGATACGGTGATCGTGCGGCGAGCGGGAGACGTGATTCCTGAGGTCGTCTCGGTGGTCATTGACCAGCGTCCGAGCAACGCCCCCATCTTCACCATGCCGGCATTGTGTCCGGTCTGCGGTTCCCAGGCGGTGAGGGAGGAAGGTGAGGTGGACCACCGCTGCACGGGTGGCCTGTTCTGCGGCGCCCAACGCAAGCAAGCCATCTTGCATTTCGCGCAGCGCCGCGCATTGGATATCGAGGGCCTGGGCGACAAGCTGGTCGACCAGCTGGTGGACGCCAACGTCATCCGCACCCTGCCCGACTTGTACCGGCTCGGTCTGACTTCTCTGGCTGCGCTGGACCGCATGGCGGACAAGTCGGCGCAGAACGTGCTCGACGGTCTGGAGCGGTCCAAGCGCACGACGCTGGCGCGCTTCCTGTTTGGGCTGGGCATTCGGCATTGCGGCGAGGCAACGGCCAAGGATCTGGCACGCGTCTTCGGCGGTCTGGACGCGATCATGGATGCAGGCGTCGAGCAGTTGCTCGAGGTTCCCGATATCGGCCCGGTGGTGGCCCAGAGTATCCACACGTTTTTCTGCCAGCTGCACAATTGCGAGGTGGTCGAGCAATTGCGCGCTTGCGGCGTGACGTGGGAGGAGGGACCGGCACAGGCCCGCGCGCCACGACCGCTCGCCGGCAAGACCATTGTGCTGACGGGCACACTACCCACCCTGAGCCGCGACGAAGCCAAGGACCTGCTTGAAGCGGCGGGTGCCAAGGTGGCTGGGTCGGTCAGCAAGAAGACGGACTATGTCGTGGCCGGTACCGAGGCCGGCAGCAAACTGGACAAGGCGCGCGAGCTGAACGTGCCGGTGCTGGATGAACAGGGATTGAGGGAAATGCTCAATGGCAGCGCATGAAATACTGAAGATGGGCGACCCGCGTCTGCTGCGGGTCGCGCGACCCGCAACGGCGTTCGACACCGATGCGCTGCATCTGCTGGTGTCGGACATGTTCGACACCATGCACGCCGCCGATGGAGCCGGGCTAGCCGCGCCGCAGATCGGGGTCGACCTGCAACTGGTGATCTTCGGCACCGACACGGTC
>JANYAN010000274.1 GCA_025361305.1 Burkholderiales bacterium | reverse complement strand
CTCGCCAGACGCGCCGCGCCGATTACTGGATGCGCATCCGCAAATTGATGTTCGTGCAGTTCCGGGAATCGTTGCGACGGCCCAGCGTGGAAGCCAGTGTGTCGCGCGTTACTCAGAGCCTGGCCCTGGACAGTATTGCGCCGGCCAATGGCGCGCCGGACTTCCCGGAAAGCCGGGACGCCACGCCTTCGCGCGTGCTCGAGACCGGGCCCGGCAGCGTGATCTGAATCTCATCGGCGCAATGCCGTGAACGCGGCGAACTCCCAGCTTCGCATGGCCAGCAGCAGGGTAAAGCCTTCACGGTCTTTTTCAGCGAGCTTCTGGTCGGCCTGGTGTTGCTGGGCGAAATCCTGGGCGACGCGTTGCAGCCGCTCGACAAACGAAGGCGCTAGGCCGCGGCTGATCGAGCCGTGAACCAGCAGCACCCCTTCTCCGTTGCCATCGAAGCCGCCCGAGAAGTAGTCGAGCAGGGCATTCTCGCGAAAGTAGTTCATCACCGCACCATGAGGCCGCCATCGAAACGTCTTGGCCAGCTTGAGCCGGTAGCGGTTCAGCGGCCGCAACTCGATGATGCCAATGCGGTCGAGCTGCACGAAATACTTGACGCATTCCGCCTCGCTCAGGCGGTAGTGGCTGCTGATCTGTTCCAGCGTCCACTGGCTTAGCACGCAGATGGCGGCCAGAAGCAGCTTCTTGTCGGCCACGACAGCGCGCTCCTGCTCCTGCGTCAGCTCCCGAAGCAAAGGCTGCGCGTCGGCCACCCTGCGAGCCAACTCGGCAAAATCCAGTTTGAGGGCGCGACAGATCGCGTCGACGCGCGACAAGGGCATGTCGCCCTTTGCCAGCATCCGCTTGACGCTTGATTCGGCCATGCCCAGCGCCTTGGCCAGATCGGCGTAGGTCATCTGGGCCGCTTTCAGTTCTTTCTTCAGCGTGGAGACGAGGTCGGCAGTGGTGCTCATGGTTTCAGTATCGAAATAAGATACCTTTAGATCACAAATGTGTAAATGTATCGCTTCTTAAGTCGCCTGGCCAGCCCGTTCGAGCCAGAATGCAACAGACCCCTTGCGCACAACGCGCGACGTCAGGACTAAAAGGAGATTCCATGAGTACCAGCCTGAGCGCGCAAGCGCCGGCCACCGAGCATCCGAACCAGTTCGCGCTTCTCAAGCAGCGCCGCTTCGCGCCATTCTTCTGGACCCAGTTTTCCGGGGCCGCCAACGACAATCTGTTCAAGTTCGCCTTCACCGTGATGGTGACCTACCAACTGCAGGTCGCGTGGCTCGAGCCAAAGATGGCGGGCCTGGTGATCGGGGCGTTGTTCATCCTGCCCTTCCTGCTTTTTTCCGCGACCAGCGGCCAGCTCACCGACAAATACGACAAGGCCCGTGTGATCCGGCTCGTGAAGTCGCTAGAGATCGCGATCATGCTGCTGGCCGCCTGGGGCTTCTGGCTGGTCAGCGTGCCCGCGCTGTTGACCTGTGTGTTCCTGATGGGGTTGCATTCCACGCTGTTCGGTCCCGTCAAGTACGCCTACCTGCCGCAGCACCTGGCGGAACGCGAACTCACCGGCGGTAACGGCATGGTGGAGATGGGGACATTCGTCGCCATCCTGCTGGGGCAGGTTGCCGGAGGGCTGCTGGTGGCCGTTCCCGAATCCGGGCGTCATTACGTGGCGTTCGCCTGTGTCGGGCTGGCGCTCATCGGCCGACTCACGGCGCAGTTCGTGCCGGCGTCGCCGTCCACCGACCCGTCACTGCGGATCAACTGGAACCCGGTCACCGAGACGCTGCGCAACATGAAGCTCGCGCACGGCAACCTGGTGGTGTTCCGCTCGCTGCTGGGCATCAGCTGGATGTGGTTCTTCGGCGCCGTGTTTCTCAGCCAGTTCCCCAGCTTCGCCAAAGAGGTGCTGCACGGCGACGAGCAGGTGGCTTCGCTGTTGCTCGTGGTGTTCTCCATCGGCATCGGCACCGGTTCACTGCTGTGCGAGGTGCTGTCGCGGCGCCATGTGGAGATCGGCCTGGTGCCCCTGGGCGCGATTGGCATGAGCGTGTTTGCCGTGGACCTGTACTTCGCATCGCGCGGCCTGCCGCCGGCCGACGCGTTGACGCTGACGCAATTTGTATCGATGCCGCTGCACTGGCGCGTGATGGCCGACCTGGCCTTGCTCAGCCTGTTTGCGGGCCTCTACAGCGTGCCCATGTATGCATTGATCCAACTGCGCAGCCAGGCCAGCCACCGCGCCCGCATCATCGCGGCCAACAACATCCTCAATGCGCTGTTCATGATCGCCAGTTCGGTGATTGCAGGTGTGCTCCTCACGGCGGGGGCCACCATCCCGCAGATCTTCCTGCTCGTCGGTCTGGCCAATGCCCTGGTCGCGTCGTACATCTTCCTGTTGGTGCCCGAGTACTTGCTGCGGTTCGTTGCCTGGATTGCGTCGCACCTGATCTACCGCTTCAAGGTGGCAGGCGAAGAAAACATTCCGGTGCAGGGCGCAGCCGTGCTGGTCTGCAATCACGTCAGCTTCGTAGACGCCATTTTGCTGATGGCGGCGAGCCCGCGCCCGATCTACTTCGTCATGGATCACCAGATCTTCAAGGTGCCGGTGCTCGGCTGGCTGTTCAGGCTGGCCAAGGCGATTCCGATTGCGTCGCGCAAGGAAGACCCGGCGGCTTATGAGGCGGCCTTCGCAGCCGCAGCCAAGGTTCTGCGCGAAGGCGACCTGCTGGCAATCTTTCCCGAAGGCGGCATCACCCACGACGGCACGCTGCAGGAGTTCAAGGGCGGCGTCATGAAGATTCTTGAGCGGCAAGCCGCGCCGGTGATCCCGATGGCGCTCACCAACCTGTGGGGTTCCTTCTTCAGCCGCGTCGAAGAGGGCGGCGCCATGGTTCGGCCGTTCCGTCGCGGATGGCTCAACCGTGTCGGCTTGAACGTCGGCGTGCCGGTGCCGGCGGCCGTGGTGCAACCAGACCTGCTGCGCGAACGGGTTGGCCAATTGCTGGTGGCCTGAGTAGCACTTTTCGATACCGGCTGGCTCGTCTGCAGGCGATTTGCCAAAATCGTGCGCCTTATCGCCGGCGGTTTGTCCACACTTGCCTTCACGTTCAGGTGCGCCCCCCACCGCCCTGGTCGAACGGCGCGATTCAACGAGCTTTCTTTCAAGGAGCACATCATGTTCAAACACCTTTCCATGGCATTGCTGGTATCCGGCGCTTGCCTTGGCTTGCCCGCGCAGGCCCAAAGCGAGGTCTCGGCCCTGAGCGCGGCGTCCGCGCTGCCAGTTGCTTCGGTTGCCGTTGGCGCCAGCATGACGGCAAGCACCCTGGTGGCCATCCCGGTGATGTTGTCGACGGCGGGTACCGTGCTCGTCGTCAGGGCCGTGGACGCCAGCGCACGTGGCACGGTCTACGTGCTCGAGCGTGCATCCGATGGTGCGCGTGTCAGCGTAGAAGTAGCAGGTCGGGCCGCTACTGGCGCATCGGTGGCCGCTGGCACGTTGCTCACTGTGAGTGTCGTTGCCAGTGGCGTGATCCTCTCGACCGCCGGCGCAGTGGTTGCCTTCGTGCCCAACGCTCTGGGCTATGCGCTGCTGCATAACCAGCGCCTGAGCTATTGAGCGAAATGACGATGAAAACCGTACACATGACATGCGCCCTCGTTCTGGCGCAGGCTATCGCTCCGGCCGCCCGGGCCGGACGGCCCTGCGAGGAAAAGAAGGCCAGCGTCCGGACGGTAGAACGCGGGCTGGAGATGGCCCAGCGAACCCTGGCCGCGCTGAATGCAAGTGGCGCCCAGGTCGTCATCCTGGCCCGCGCCGGCCAGGACCTGACCAAGTACGGCTTGCACTATTCGCACCTGGGCTTCGCGTACCGGCAGCCAGCGCCCGACGGTACTGCCCCGGTCTGGCGCGTGGTGCATGAGCTCAACCAGTGCGGCACGGCTGAGTCAGCCATCTACCGGCAGGGACTGGCCGAGTTCTTCCTGGACGACCTCTGGCGTTACGATGGCGCGTGGGTGGTGCCAACGCGCGAGGTGCAGGAACGGCTGCTGCCTGTCTTGCAGGATGACCGGCGCGCCGTGGGTTTGCATCAGAACCCGTACAGCGTGGTCAGCTATGCCTGGGGCCGCAAGTACCAGCAGTCCAATCAGTGGGCACTCGAAACTCTGGCCGCCACCATGGAGCCGGCAGCCGTCACACGGGAGCGGGCCCAGGCCTGGCTGCAGTTCAAGGGCTATGAGCCCACCACACTGATGCTGGGGCCGCTGACGCGACTGGGAGGGCGCATGACGGCCGCCAATGTGGCCTTCGACGATCACCCCAATGAGAAGCGCTTCTCAGACCGCATCGAGACCGTCACCGTTGACTCGATCTTTGCCTGGCTTCAACGCACGGGCCTGGCCGGATCGCCGGTCACGTTGCGCCTGCCCTGAACGTGGGACCGTGACGCAAGCGCATGGAACGCCTCAAACGCCGCGGGCCCGGTCCAGCGTGAACTGGCGCGCGAACGTCGCGAAGGCGCCGCGGTCCAACGCCTCACGAATCTCGCGCATCAGGTTCAGATAGTAGTGAAGGTTGTGAATGCTCGCTAGCATGGGCGCCAGCATTTCACCGCAGCGCTCCAGGTGGTGCAGGTAGGCGCGGGAGAATCCCCCTGACACCGAACCATCCGGCGCCGTGCTGCCCCTGCACGCATAGCAGGTGCAACTTGCGTCCAGTGGGCCCTCATCAGTGCGATGGCGGGCGTTTCTGATCTTCAGGTCTCCGAATCGGGTGAACAGGTGGCCATTTCGAGCATTGCGGGTGGGCATGACGCAATCGAACATGTCCACGCCCTGGGCCACGCCATCGACCAGATCTTCCGGTGTGCCCACGCCCATCAGGTAGCGGGGCTTGTCCGCCGGCAACCGGTGCGGGGTGTGGGCCATGATGCGCAGCATTTCGTCCTTGGGCTCGCCGACACTGACGCCGCCCACGGCATAGCCGGGAAAATTCATCTCGACCAGGGCGGCCGCAGATTCCTCGCGCAGATCCTCGAACATGCCGCCTTGAACAATTCCGAACAAGGCGTTGGGGTTGTTCAGCCGGGTAAATTCACTTTGGCAGCGCAGCGCCCACCGCCGGCTCAACTCCATCGAAAAGCGGGCTTCGGCATGCGTGGTGACGTGGCCCTCGATGTCGTAGGGTGTGCACTCGTCGAACTGCATCACGATATCGGAGTTCAGTGTGGTCTGGATCTGCATCGAGATTTCGGGCGTGAGGAAAAGCTTGTCGCCGTTGACCGGTGACGCGAACTTGACGCCTTCCTCGCTTATCTTGCGCATCTCGCCGAGGCTCCAGACCTGAAAGCCGCCGGAGTCGGTGAGCATGGGCTTGCTCCAGCCCTCGAAGCGATGCAGACCGCCGAACTGCTTGACGACGTCGAGGCCCGGCCGCATCCACAGGTGGAACGTGTTACCCAGGATGATCTGCGCGCCCATCTCCTCGAGCGATCGCGGTGTGACGCCTTTGACGGTGCCGTAAGTGCCGACGGGCATGAAGATCGGCGTGTCGACGACACCGTGATGCAGCGTCATGCGGCCGCGC
>JANYAN010000256.1 GCA_025361305.1 Burkholderiales bacterium | reverse complement strand
ATCGGGTAGCCGCACCCTGAAGGATGCGCTCAACGAAGCCATGCGCGACTGGGTGACCAACGTCGAAAACACCTTCTACATCATCGGCACCGTTGCCGGGCCGCACCCCTACCCGATGATGGTTCGCGATTTCCAGAGCGTCATCGGCAACGAGTGCCTCGTCCAGATGCCCGAAATGACCGGCCGTCAGCCCGATGCCGTCGTGGCCTGCGTCGGCGGTGGCAGCAACGCGATGGGCATCTTTCATCCGTACATCTCCCAGGAAACAACACGCCTGATCGGCGTCGAGGCTGCCGGCGAGGGGCTGGACAGCGGCAAGCATTCGGCTTCCCTGCAACGCGGCAGCCCCGGCGTGTTGCACGGCAACCGTACCTACATCCTGCAGGACGAGAACGGCCAGATCACCGAAACGCACAGCGTCAGCGCCGGCCTGGACTATCCGGGCGTCGGGCCCGAACACGCCTGGCTCAAGGACATCGGCCGTGCGGAGTACGTCGGCATCACCGACCAGGAGGCGCTCGAAGCGTTCCACTACCTGTGCCGCACCGAAGGAATCATTCCGGCGCTGGAGTCCAGCCATGCGGTGGCCTACGCCATGAAGCTTGCGCGCACCATGCAGCCCGAACAGATCATCCTGGTCAACCTCTCGGGACGCGGCGACAAGGACATCGGCACGGTAGCCGATTTGTCCGGCGTCGATTTCTACGACCGGCCCTCGATGAGAGGCCTGAAGGTCAAGGGCTCCGAAGGAGCTTCGTCATGAGCAGGATCGCAGCCACCTTCGCCGACCTGAAAGCGCGCGGGCGCAAGGCGCTGATCCCCTACGTGACGGCTGGCTTTCCGTACGCCGACATCACACCGGACCTCATGCACGGCATGGTCGAAGCCGGTGCCGACATCATTGAGCTTGGTGTACCGTTTTCCGACCCGATGGCCGATGGCCCGGTGATCCAGAAGGCCGGCGAGAAAGCACTGGCGCTGGGCATAGGCACGGCCCAGGTGCTGGACATGGTGCGGGCCTTCCGCGTTGACGACGCGCGCACGCCTGTGGTCCTGATGGGCTATGCCAATCCGGTCGAACGCTACGACCTGATCCGCGGCAAGGACGCCTTCATCCGCGACGCAGCCGCTGCAGGCGTTGACGGCGTCCTGGTGGTCGACTACCCGCCCGAGGAATGCGAGGAGTTCGCTGGCAGGCTCAGGGACCAGGGCATCGACCTGATCTTCCTGCTGGCGCCCACCAGCACGGACGAGCGGATGCGGCAAGTGGCACGGGTCGCGGGAGGCTACGTCTACTACGTGTCGCTCAAGGGGGTGACCGGCGCCGGCAACCTCGACACGGACGCGGTAGAGCGAATGCTTCCGCGCATTCGCGTCCACGTCAAGGTTCCGGTGGGTGTAGGTTTCGGCATCCGTGACGCGGCCACGGCCCAGGCCATCGGCCGGGTGGCCGATGCGGTTGTGATCGGCACCAGGCTGATCCAGCTGATCGAGGCCCAGCCCCATGAACGGGTGGTGGCGACGGCCGCTGATTTTCTGCGCGGGATCCGCCGGGCGCTCGACGCATAATGAACAGCTGCGCAAGGAGAGAACGCCCATGAGCTGGCTTGAAAAACTGCTTCCCCCGAAAATCCAGCAGACCGATCCGGCCGATCGCCGAAGTGTGCCCGAGGGCCTGTGGGTCAAGTGCCCAAGCTGCGAGACCGTTCTGTACAAGACCGACCTGGAACAGAACCAGAACGTCTGTCCGACCTGTGCGCACCACCACCGGATCGGGGCGCGGGCGCGGCTCGAGGGCTTCCTCGACGCCGAGGGCCGCTATGAGATCGGGCAAGAGGTACTGCCGGTCGATCCTTTGAAGTTCAAGGACAGCCGCAAGTACCCGGAACGGCTGAAGGAAGCCCTGGAAAACACTGGAGAGACTGATGCATTGGTCGTCATGGGTGGTGCTGTCCACAGCATCAGCCTGGTGGCGGCGGCCTTCGAATTCGACTTCATGGGCGGCAGCATGGGCAGCGTGGTGGGCGAGCGCTTCGTGCGGGGCGTCGAGTCGGCCATCGAGCAAAAAGTAGCTTTCCTGTGCTTCACCGCCACTGGCGGAGCGCGCATGCAGGAGGGCTTGCTGTCCCTGATGCAGATGGCCAAGACCAATGCGGCGCTGACACGCCTGGCCAAGAAGGGTCTGCCTTACGTCAGCGTGCTGACCGATCCGACCATGGGCGGCGTCTCTGCCGGTTTCGCGTTCATGGGAGACATCGTGATCGCCGAGCCCAAGGCGCTGATCGGGTTCGCCGGCCCCCGGGTGATCGAATCCACCGTGCGCGTGACGCTTCCCGAAGGATTCCAGCGCGCCGAGTTTCTTCAGCAAAAGGGCGCCGTTGACTTCATCTGCGATCGGCGTGAACTGCGCAGCGGTTGCGCCGGCGTTGAGATCCTTGCGCAGATAATCGGCGAGGCGCGCGAGCACGGAATCATCGACTGCGACCCCTGCACTCTTCGCGGCGACGAGAAAGCTTCCCGCGTATTCGGAGAGCCACGGCGACGTCCAGTCACGCGCGTGCCAGAGTCCGATTCCGCCGTCGGCGCGCTGGCGACCGCTGATCACCGCCACCGCTCGCGCCACATCGCGCTGCATGCGCGCACGTCCGGGAAGCGTGTCGCTCTTCGCGTCGAGGAGTGCGAGGAGCGGCAGCGCCGCGCTCGTCACCTGCTCGGTGCATTCGTACGGATACACCCGCAGTCCGTCAGCGAGGCCGCGCAGCACCGCT
>JANYAN010000247.1 GCA_025361305.1 Burkholderiales bacterium | reverse complement strand
AGAGAGCGACGCCGGCGTTGTTGAAAATCAGGTTCACCTTGCCGTGCGCGGCACGCGATTGCTCGGCCCACTGGAACACGGCGGCCCGGTTGGATACATCCAGCACGCTGGTCGTGACGCTTGCGCCCAGCGCACGGGCCTTTTGCGCCGTCTGGTCCAGCCTGCTGCCGTCGATGTCGCTGAGGGCAAGCACGCATCCGCGGCCAGCCAGGTTCAGGGCCAGCGCACGGCCAATGCCGGAGCCCGCGCCCGTGATTGCAGCTACGTGGCCTGTAGAGATCTTCATCGCGCCTGCTCCTCTTGCTCGTTATGGCGGCAGTGTAAGGTAGCGTGTTTCCAGAACCCATCGCTGAAGGAGCACGACCATGGCCCATATCGCATTTCTCGGAACTGGACTTCTCGGCGGCGCTTTCGCCGAGGCGGCAGCCAAACGCGGCGACGCCGTCACTGCCTGGAACCGTTCACCCGACAAGGTGCGGCAACTCGCCGCATTCGGCGTCAAGGCGGCAGCCGACCCTGCCGAAGCCGTCCGCGGCGCATCGCGGGTGCATCTTGTGCTGAAGGATGATGCGGTGGTCGAAGAAGTGATCGCCGCCGCGGCCCTCGGGCTTTCGGCCGACGCCGTGTTGATCGATCACACCACCACCTTGCCTACGCTCACTGCCGCCCGCGCTGAACGACTGAACGCACAGGGGCTGAAGTACCTGCATTGCCCCGTCTTCATGGGGCCGCCGGCTGCGCGCAATGCCAAGGGCATCATGATGGTCGCGGGGCCGCAAGCGCTGTTCGACGGCGTCAAGGCCGAGCTGGCCGCCATGACGGGACGCCTGGAATATATGGGCGAGCGCGCAGACCTGGCCGCTGTCAACAAGCTCTTTGGCAACGCCATGATCATTGGCCTGTCGGCGACGCTGGCAGACGTCCTGACCATCGCCCAGGCCAGCAGCGTCGATGCCATGGACGCCATCAAGTTGCTGGGGATGCTGGACCTGAACCTGATGGTGGGCGGGCGCGGGGCGAACATGGCCAAGGGCGACTTCACCCCGAATTTCGAACTGGTGATGGCACGCAAGGACGTGCGGCTGATGCTGGAAACCTGCGGTGAACGCCCCATGGCGGCGCTGCCCGCCGTGGCAGCCCGGATGGACCAGCTTATCGCGGCGGGCCATGGCGCCAAGGATCCCAGCGTGCTGGGGATCGATGCGGTACGCCGCCCCTGACGCCCCTCAGGGCTTGGGCGGGTCGCACACCCAACTTGTGGGCGTTGCCCATCGGCACCCCGGGAAACTCGGGTGGGCGACAGGCGCCTCCACGGTGATCGCCCGCGGGGCGGGCATGACCCCCGGTCCGCTGGGTGGGCCCGATGCTGACTCGACCACGGGCCTGGGCTGGTCAGAAAACGGCATCACGGGACTCGCGGCCATCGGTGGTGCGGCATGCGGCGAAGCCATTGCAGCCTTGTGCCGCGCTGCCAGCGCGGCCTTCGCCGCGTCGGCTGCCTGTGCCGCCTTGGCGGTCTTGACGGCCTCGGCAGCGGCCGCCTCCTCTTCGAATTTGACGCGGGCCAGAGTCCGCTGGGCCTCGTCATCGGCTGCGGTCCTGGGCACCGCGGGATCGGCTTTCGGATCGGGCTGCGCCGGGGGGCTGGCAAGCCCCATCGAACTGGCCACCGGCCGGGGGGCCGGGGCGTCGGTGGGCTTGTAGATCACATGTTCGTCGCGCTTCTCAGCCATTTGCCACAACAGCAGGGCAACCACCACGACCGCCGCCAGTGCGGTCGATATGGCCGAACCGGTCTTGCGATGCGCTGCCCAGCCAATACCGAAGCCCGCAACGGCTGGCACGGCCAACATTGCGGCGCTCGAGGCCCAGGCCCGCATGAACCACGACTGGGCAGTCAGCTGGATCCACGAGAAGGTCTCGAGAGAATGGAGAGCCTGGGAGTTGCGGCGCGCCAGCATCCAGGCACAGGCCAGGATCGCCGTCAGGACAATGAGTGTCGCCGGGGCAAACACCACGGCAACCCAGGCAGGCGGCTGGCGAAAACTGGCGGTTGGCGCACTGTGGCCCGCCCGGGGGCCATTTTGTAGAACAGGGTCGCTCATGAGAAGGATCGGTCAGGTCAGGGACACAAACAATGGCACCGCTCGAGCGTCAGCCCTGAGCGGTGGTGGCCCCCTGTACCAGTGTGCTGGCGCAAGAAGTGTACTTGGGTCGGAGTCGCCGTCCAGGAACGCCCCGGGACATTTTGTCGCCTACATTACGTAAGCCGCGCCGCGTCCTTGATTCGTAGCCCACACCGCCGGGAAACACCATGCCCAAACTTCGTGTAGAAAGTTTCACCGTCTCACTCGACGGATTCGGCGCTGGCCCAGACCAGGACATCAACAACCCACTCGGTGTGGGCGGCACCTCGCTTCATGGCTGGGCCCTCTCCACCCGAACGTTTCAAAAAAACCTGTTCGGCAGAGTTGGCGGAGCAGAGGGCATCGATGAAGACTTTGCCGCGCGGGGCTTTCAGAACGTTGGGGCCTGGATCCTGGGCAGGAACATGTTCGGGCCGGTTCGCGGACCTTGGCCAGATGAGAGCTGGCGGGGTTGGTGGGGCGAGAATCCTGTCTATCATGTCCCCGTGTTCGTGCTGACCCACTACGCGCGCGCACCGCTGGTCATGGAAGGAGGAACGACCTTCCACTTTGTTACGGAAGGCATTGACGCCGCCCTGGCGCAAGCTCGCGAAGCGGCCGAAGGCAAGGATGTTCGTGTTGGTGGCGGCGTAAGCGTCATTCAACAGTATCTTCGCCAACGCCTGATCGACGAGATGCACATCGCCATTGCGCCGGTCCTGCTGGGCGCCGGTGAAAGACTCTTTGAAGGAATGAACCTTCCTGCCCTGGGCTACGCCTGCACCCGGCATGAAAGCTCGCCACTTGCCACTCACGTGGTTCTTGCTCGCCAGTGATCACGGCGACGCTCAACCCGTCGCACAGGAGCTCCCATGTACACAGGCTCATGCCACTGCGGTGCAGTTAAATTGACCTTGCCGTCCAGGCCCGAAGTCGCCACTGATTGCAATTGCTCGCTGTGCCGCCGAATCGGCGGACCATGGGTCTACTTCGAGTTTGGCACGGTCAAGATCGAAGGCCACCCGGAAGCCACCGCTGAATACAGCTGGGGAGACAAGACGCTGCGCACCATTCACTGCAGAACTTGTGGCTGCGTCACGCATTGGGAACCCTTGCAGCCAACGCCCGGCGCGAAGCATGGGGTGAACCTCGGGAACTTCGATCCGGAACTCATGGCATCAGTGCGAGTCCGTCGGTTCGACGGAGCGGATACGTGGAAGTTTTTCGACGATACAGCATGAACATATTTATCGCTGGTGGTACCGGTGCAATCGGGCGCGTCCTCGTGCCCTTGCTCGTTGACGCGGGGCACAAGGTCGTCGCGCTCACGCGGTCCGCGGAACGTGCCTCCCTGCTTGATCGGATGGGCGCTACGCCTGTGGTCGGCGACGTGTACGACGAAGTGCGGCTGGCCCGATGGGTCGCGCAGGCCGGGGCCGAGGTCGTCATCCATCAGCTCACGGCTTTCGGAACGAAGGACGGTGACCCGTACGCAGAAACGATACGCGTGCGAATCGACGGGACGCGCAGTCTCGTCTCCGCGGCGCGCGCCGCCGGGGTGCGTCGATTCATCGCGCAGAGCATTTCGTTCATGTGTTCACCGCATGGCAGCGGATTGACCGACGAAGAGACGCCGCTCCATCTTGACGCACCGACGGCGGTTCGGGGTCTGGCGCAAGCCGTCGCGTCGCTCGAGCGTCAGGCGCTCGAGGCAGACGGAATGGCCGGCACCGTCCTGCGATACGGGTGGTTCTATGGCCCCGGTACCAGCTACGACCCGGAAGGCTCCATTCCTATGGCAATTCGCAACGGCACGATGCCGATCGTGGGTGAGGGTGCCGGGACCTATTCATTCATCAATCTGCGTGACGCCGCTGCGGCAACGATCAAGGTTCTGGCGCACGAAGCAAGTGGCATCTACAACATTGTCGACGACTCGCCGGTGCGATTGAGCGAATGGCTTCCTTTTGCTGCAAAGCTGCTCGGCGCACCCACGCCCGCCCACATGGACGAGGCGCTGGCCCGGCAAAAATTGGGTGACATGCGGGTCTACTACATGAACGAGCAGCGCGGCGCTTCGAACGCCAAGGCGAAGCGAGAGTTCGGCTGGCAACCGGCTTTTCCTTCGTGGCGAACCGGGTTTGAGGCGCTCTATTCGGGTCGCTGATGTCCACATTCGTAGCACTGCTGCGTGGCGTCAATGTCGGCAAAGGCAAACGCGTGCCCATGGCTGACTTTCGTCACCTGTTGTCGGGCCTGGGCTATACCGGCGTGGCCACGCTGCTCAATAGCGGCAACGCCGTTTTTCGGGCTGGCAGGGGCACGGCGTCCAGGCACGCAGGGGACATCGCCAGCGCGCTGGTTGACCGTTTGAAGGTTGAGGTGCCCGTCATCGTCAAGTCGGCCAGGGATCTGGCCACCATCGTCTCTGAATGTCCCATTGAAGCGGTTGCTTCGGATCATTCGCGGTTGCTGGTTGCATTCGCGCAGGACGCGAAGGCGCTTTCGTCCCTGGCGGCTGTCGGGCCTCTCGTGACACCGCCCGAGAGATTTGCCATCGGCAGTCAGGCGGCCTATCTTTTCTGTGCCGCAGGCATACTCGAGAGCAAGGCCGGAGCGGCACTTCTGGGCAAGGCGGGCAGGATGGCCACGACAAGAAACTGGGCCACGGTGCTCAAGCTGAACGCTCTGGCGCCGCGGCGCGTCCAGACCGCGAAGGCGCGACCGAAGTGATGGGCGGCGCCGCCGAACTGTTTGTCCACACCAACGGAGCCGCTGCATGAATGGTGCCAGGAGCCTAGTCGAAACGCTGCTCGCTGCCGGTGTGGACACCTGCTTTGCGAACCCGGGCACGAGCGAGATGCATTTCGTCGCGGCTCTCGACCAGTCGGTGGGCATGCGCTGCGTGCTTGGCCTGCAGGAAAACGTGGTGACCGGCATGGCCGACGGCTACTACCGGATCGCCGGCAAGCCGGCCTGCACGCTGTTGCATTGCGGGCCCGGGCTGGCCAACGGGCTGGCCAATCTGCACAACGCGCGGCGGGCCCATAGCGGCATCGTCAATATCGTGGGCGACCAGGCCACGCACCACCGTCCGTTCGATCCCCCACTGACGGCCGATACAGATGCCCTGGCGCGCACGGTGTCAGCCTGGGTGCGGACCAGCGCGACCGCGCCGCAAGTGGGGGGCGACGCGGTCGCTGCAGTGCAGGCGGCGCGTACGCTGCCCGGCCAGGTGGCGACGCTGATCCTGCCGTCCGACGCATCGTGGGACGAGGGCGGCATCGTGGCCCAGGCCCTTGCGATACCCGCGCCGCCGGTCATCGATCCGCTGGCAATTGACAACGCAGCGCGCGTATTGCGCAGCGGCAAGAATGTCTTGCTGTTGCTGGCCGGTGCAGGCGTGAAGGCGCAGGGGCAGGCGTTGGCATGGCGTATCGCCCAGGCCTCGGGCGCCAGTCTGATGGCCGACTACGTCAATGGCCATGTAGCACGGGGCCGCGGCCGCCTGCAACTCGAGAGGGTGCCCTACAGCACCGATCTCGCCGTCCAGGCGCTGGCGCGGTTCGAACACATCGTCCTGGTCAATGCGAAGCCGCCGGTTGGGTTTTTTGCCTATCCGGGCAAGCCGTCAACCCAGTATCCGTCGCACGCGCAACTCCATGTGCTGTCCCGACCCGATCAGGATGCTGTTGCCGCCTTGCGCGCGCTGGTGGAGGTGCTGGGCGCGCCAGACGTTGCCCTGCCTGATCCCGGCCCGCGTCCCGGCGTGGCCGAAGGCGCACCGACCCCGGAGGCACTGGCCCAGACCGTGGCGGCGCTGATGCCGGACAACGCCATCGTCTCGGACGAGAGTGTTTCTTTCGGACGCGGCTTCTATCGGCACACCCACGCGGCACCGGCGCACGATTGGCTCCACCTCGTTGGCGGCGCCATCGGGCAAGGCCTTCCGGTCGCCACTGGGGCGGCCATCGGTGCGGGCGGCCAACGGCGGGTCGTCAGCCTGCAGGCCGATGGCTCGGCCATGTATTCGCTGCAGGCGTTATGGACACAGGCGCGCGAACGCCTGCCCTGTACTACGGTCATCCTGAACAACCGCAGGTACAACATCCTGATCGGCGAATACAAGGACGTTCAGGCCACTCCGGGGCAGACCGCCAGGCGCATGCTCGATCTGGGCGATCCGGATCTCGATTGGGTGAAGCTTGCCAACGGCATGGGCGTCGAGGCGGCGCGGGCAACGACGATGCAGGAGTGTGCCGACCTGATGGTACGCAGCTTCCGGCAAGACGGGCCGTTTCTGGTCGAGTTGATCGTTTAAGCTTGTCCCGCAACCCCAAGGAGCCATGATGCGTCTGTTGAAGAAACTCGTCTCCTGCATCGTCTTGGTGTGCGGCGCCCTGGCGCTGCCCGCGAGCGCCCAGTCCGACTACCCTAACAAGCCCATCCGCTGGATCGTGCCGTACGCGCCCGGCGGCACCACGGACATCCTGGCCCGCATCATGGGGCAGTGGCTGTCGCAGCGATTGGGGCAATCGGTGGTCATCGAAAACCGCGCCGGTGGTGGCAACAACATCGGCACCGAATTGGCCGTGCGCGCGCCTGCGGACGGCTACACCATCCTGCTGGTCAATCCCGCCAACGCGATCAACGCGACGCTCTATCCCAAGCTGCCGTTCGTGTTTCTCGACGACATGACGCCCATTGGCGGGATCATCCGTGTTCCCAATGTCATGACGGTGACCAGGAACTTCCCCGCCAAGACTGTGGAGGAGTTCATCGACTACGCAAAGAAGAACCCGGACAAGATCAACATGGCCTCGTCCGGTGCCGGCACGTCCGTGCACCTGTCGGGCGAGCTGTTCAAGTTCATGACGGGCATCAGCATGAAGCACATCCCGTACAAGGGTGCCGGCCCGGCCACCGTCGACCTGATCAGCGGCCAGGTGGACGTCCTGTTCGACAACATGCCCTCCATCATCACCCACATCCGGGCCGGCAGCGTGCGGCCGCTGGGCGTGACGAGCGCGCAGCGCTCACCCGCCATGCCCGAAGTACCCGCCGTGGCGGACACGGTTCCCGGTTACGAAGCCAGCGCGTGGTTCGGCGCAGCCGCACCCAAGGGCACGCCTGCAGCCGTCATTGCGCGGCTCAACCGGGAATTCAATGCGGCGCTGGCCGACCCGGCCATGAAAGCCAAACTGGCCGATCTTGGTGGCGTGCCGATGGGTGGGACGCCCGAACAGTTCTGGGCGATTCACAGGATGGAAACCGAGAAGTGGGCGAAGATCGTCCAGTTTTCTGGAGCCAAGCCCGAGTAGCGCCGGGGTCTGCCTACGGCTGCTGTGCCTGCCTGAACTCGGCCGGTGTGTTGCCGGTCCAGGCCTTGAACGCCCGCAGAAAGCTCTTCTCGTTGGTGAACCCGCTCGCCGCTGCCACCTGCTTGAGCGGCCGGTTGCTGCGATAGAGCAGATCCTTGGCGCGTTCGCAGCGCACCTCGTCCTTGAGTTGCTGCAGTGATGCGCCTTCCTCCTTCAGCTGCCGGTGCAGCGTGCGCGCCGACAGATGTAGCAACCCGGCCACGCCGTCGGCGCTGTGGGTTTCGCGCGGGTGAGCCAGCAGCGCCTGGCGCACCTGCTGAACGAGCAGTCGGTCGCGCCGGTATTGCAGCACGGTGATGGGCAGCGCCCGCTGCAGCATCTGACGCAGCGCCTTCTCGTCGCGGCGCAAGGGCAAGGCCAGATAGCGGGCGTCGAACTCGATCATGGCCTGCCGGGCGCCGAAAGCAAGCGGCCCCGGAAACATGAAGCTGTAAGCATCCGCATGCGGCGGAGCGGCGAATGGGAAGTGCGCCGCCAGCAGCGGAATTCTCGAATCGATGTACCAGCAGGCCAGGCCGTGGACATTGCGCAGCACGAATGCCAGGCTGAGTTCCCTCAGCTCACCCATGTCGGTGTGCTCGCGCAGCACGATGGATGCCGTCTGGCCGGTCACTGTTAATTCGAGCCCGATGTCGGCGGTCAGCAGCGCGTGATGCCGGCACCAGCGCTTGAGGGCAACGCCCAGATCGGGCGAGGGCAGCGACGCGCGCGCCAGCATGCCGTAGCTGCCCCAGGGGAGCTTGCGCGAAAACGCGCCCAAGCCTTCGTCGTCCAGTTCCTGCATGGCTGCCGCTGACAGCACTTCCATCTGGTGCGCAGTCATGCGGCCATCGGCTTGGTGCAGCTTCAGTGGCGTGATCTGTGCCAGCCTCAGCGACTCGATCGGGCTCTGGCCGTGGCGCCGGTAAGCTGCCACGATAGCTTGGGCAAAAGCCATCGGTGTGGCGGCGGCCGGGTGGCGCGCGGGGCTGCGAGCAAGACGATCGGCCATCGGCCAAGTTTGCCGCATCGTGGCACGATTTGCAACCTGTGTGACAACTGGCCCGACTCGGTTCTTCTTAAGCTGGAGGTGGGCGCGCAAGGATGGCCACCGGCGCCGCAACGCGTATGCTGGAGCCTCGCTGGAAAGAACCCCATGAGCATTCTCGAGACAAAACTCAACGCACGTTCTGCCGATTTCCAGGCCAACGCCGCCGCCATGCGCGCGCTGGTGGAAGACCTGAACGTGCAGATCGCCAAGGCCGCGCTCGGCGGCGGCGAAACAGCACGCAAGCGCCACACCGGGCGCGGCAAGCTGCTGCCGCGCGACCGCGTGCAGATGCTGCTGGACCCGGGCACGCCTTTCCTCGAACTGGGGCCATTGGCGGCACATGGCATGTACAAGGGCGATGCGCCCTGCGCCGGCGTGATCGTGGGCATCGGCCGCGTCAGCGGGCAGGACTGCATGATCGTCTGCAACGACGCCACCGTGAAGGGCGGCACCTATTACCCCATGACGGTGAAGAAGCACCTGCGGGCGCAGGAGGTGGCGCAACAGAACCGCTTGCCGTGCATCAACCTGGTCGACTCCGGTGGAGCCAACCTGCCCAACCAGGACGAGGTGTTTCCCGACCGCGAGCACTTCGGGCGGATCTTTTACAACCAGGCCAACCTCAGCGCCCAGGGCATTGCCCAGATCGCTGTGGTGATGGGTTCGTGCACGGCCGGCGGCGCCTACGTGCCGGCGATGAGCGATGAAACGATCATCGTCAAGGAACAAGGCACGATTTTTCTGGGCGGGCCACCGCTGGTCAAGGCGGCCACGGGAGAGGTGGTCACTGCCGAAGACCTGGGCGGTGG
>JANYAN010000244.1 GCA_025361305.1 Burkholderiales bacterium | reverse complement strand
TCAGCGCCTCGCGCACGGAAGGGCGGCTCACGCCCAGCTGCCGGGCCAGGTCGCGCTCGGCCGGCAGCCGGCTGCCGGGCCCGAATTCGCCGCGCGCGATCAGCGCGCGCACCTGCTCGGCGATCTGCCGGTACAGGCGTTGCGGCTCGACGGTTTGCAGGGGCATGATGGGAAGGGCGTGACGTGGAAGGCCGTTTAAGGGTAAGCCAGAAGTGGCCAAGTGGCCTGACCAATTAATATTGCGCAACCGGCGGGTTCCGGCATCGGGCAAAACCCTGAAGGGCAATCTGCAGCATGGAGACGAGATGAGACTCAAAGGAAAGACGGCGTTGGTCACTGCCGCCGGCCAGGGGATCGGCCATGCCAGCGCGCTGGCCCTGGCTGCCGAGGGCGCCCAGGTCTGGGCCACAGACATCAATCCCAAGTTGCTCGACGCCTACGACGGGGTTCCCGGCGTTCGCGCAGTGACGCTCGACGTGCTGGACAAAGCCGCTGTCGGTCGGCTGATGGCCACGCTGCCGGCGCTCGACGTGCTGTTCAACTGTGCCGGCTTCGTTCATGGTGGCACGGTGCTTCAGGCAACGGACGAAGAGCTCGACTTCGCTTTCAACCTGAACGTGCGTGCCCAGTTCTGGACCATCCAGGCTGCGTTGCCGAAAATGCTTGAGGCCGGGCGCGGCAGCATCATCAACATGGCCAGCGTGTGCGGCAGCATCAAGGGCCTGCCCAGCCGCTTTGTCTATGGCACCACGAAGGCAGCCGTGATTGGCCTGACCAAGAGCGTGGCGGCCGACTACGTGGGCAGTGGGATCCGCTGCAACGCCATCTGCCCCGGCACCGTGGACACGCCATCCCTGCACGACCGCATCAACGCCAATGCGGACCCCGAAGCGGCGCGCAAGGCGTTTATCGCTCGACAGCCGATGGGCCGCCTGGCCCAGGCCCACGAGATCGCGCCCCTTGTTGTGTTCCTGGCGAGCGATGAATCGGTGTTCGTGACGGGTCAGGCCTACGCGGCGGACGGAGGGATAACGATATGAACCAGCTCGATTTCAAGGGCCGCCACGCTGTCATCACCGGGGGCGCCACCGGTCTTGGCTTCGCCATCGCCCAGAGGCTGATCGCCTCGGGCGGAAGTGTCACGCTGTGGGATCGCGATGAAAGCACGGCCGGCCGGGCAGCGCAGACACTGGGTGCGGGCACGCGTGCCGTGGCCGTCGATGTTTCAAAGCACGAGTCGGTCAGTGCAGCCGTGGTGGCGACGCTGCAAGGCGGTCAGCGCATCGATGCGCTGGTCAACAGCGCCGGTATCACCGGCCCGAACATCAAGCTATGGGACTACCCTGTGGCGGCGTGGCGCGACGTCATGGATGTCAACCTGAACGGATTGTTCCATTGCTGCCGTGAAGTCGTGCCGGTCATGCGCGGCCAGGGATGGGGGCGCATCGTCAACATCGCCTCGGTCGCGGGCAAGGATGGCAATCCCAACGCCAGCGCCTACAGCGCCAGCAAGGCCGCGGTGATCGCGCTGACCAAGTCGCTGGGCAAGGAATTGGCCGACACCGGCGTGCGGGTCAACTGCGTCACGCCGGCTGCGGTGAAGACCGCGATGTTCGACCAGATGACGCCCGAACATATCCAGTTCATGCTGTCGAAGATTCCGATGGGACGTTTCGGCACACCCGACGAAGTCGCGGCCATGGTGGCATGGCTGTGCACTGAAGATTGTTCGTTCTCCACTGGCGCCGTGTTTGACTTGTCAGGCGGACGATCGTCATACTGACATTAGCAATACCTTGCGGGACTGACCAAGAATTGCGCAGCAATTTTGCTCTGTCCTCAACACTTTAGAAAGGGAAGATCATGAAACTCGTTCGCTACGGCAATCCCGGCAAGGAAAAGCCCGGCCTGATCGACATGGACGGCAAGCTGCGAGACCTGAGCGGCGTGGTGGCCGATCTCGGCGCCGACCAGCTTGGGCCTGCGGCGCTGGGCCGCCTGCGCAAACAGAACCCGGCCAAACTGCCCCTGGTGCGCGGCAAACCGCGTTTTGGCTGCCCGGTCGCGGGCGTGGGCAAGTTCATCGCCATCGGCCTGAACTACGCCGACCACGCGGCTGAGTCAGGCGTGCCCATCCCCAAGGAGCCGGTGGTGTTCATGAAGGCCAACAGCTGCGTCCAGGGGCCAAACGACGCGGTGATGCTGCCGCGCGGCTCCACCAAGACCGACTGGGAAGTGGAGCTGGGCGTCGTCATCGGCAAGCGGGCCCGCTATGTACCCAAAAAGGACGCGCTGGGGTTCGTGGCCGGCTACTGTGTCGTCAACGACGTGAGCGAACGCGAGTACCAGCTCGAGCGCGGCCCACAATGGGACAAGGGCAAGGGCTGCGACACCTTCGGCCCGATCGGCCCATGGCTGGTGACGCCCGACGAGATCGACAATGTGCAGCGGCTGGACATGTGGCTCGACCTGAACGGCAAACGCATGCAGACAGGCAACACGCGCACCATGATTTTCGACGTCGCCAAGCTGGTGAGCTATGTCAGCCATTTCATGACGCTGATGCCTGGTGACGTCATCACCACCGGCACGCCGCCGGGGGTGGGCCTGGGCATGAAGCCACCGCTCTACCTGAAGAAAGGCGACGTGATGGAGCTGGGCATCCAGGGGCTGGGCAGCCAGCGGCAGACGGTGGTGGCGTTCAAGGCCTGACCGTTTGTACTGCCTCGACGGCCATCGATCGGGCGCCGCTTGCAAGCACCTTCGGGGTGCACCAAACTTGCTTCATCATGAACATGCGCGCCCATGCATATCTGCGCAGCAGTGGCCCCGACCCTGCCCAGATCGCAGCTGCCGCACATTCTCGGGGGTATATCGTCCTGCTCGCCACCTGCGGAAATCTGGAGCGTGGCGAAAATCCATTCGTGCCCTTGTGGGATGGGCCCGCTGATCAATGGGTTCTTGTGGCAACCCTTGAACAGGCTAACGCGGTGGTCCACGCGTTCATCCGGAAGCACCGTCTGGAACGCCGCAACTGGGCCGGTGGCGAAATCCGCAACGGACGCAACATCCCGATCGGCCTCATCCCTTACGGTGGACGTGCCACCGCCCATAGATTCGTACCCGTGTCGGCAGCGCCGGCGCGTCCGCTTCCTGTAACGGCCCGACCCGTGCGCGGAGCACGAAGCCTTGGCCGGCGGCGCGTCACGCGGCGGCGAGGCGCCATGACAGCGGCCAGGCGGCCGAGGTTGCCGTTCCTCTACGCGGTCTTCCGCTGGCTGAACATGCACCGGCGCGTTGGGCGTTCTTGAAAACGCCAGGTTCAAGGGTTAACCCGAAACCGGGTTAGATCCCGGCCCCTAGAAGGCCCGCCGGCCTAGCCCGGATTCGGGCTTTCATGCAAAATAGAACGATCGTTCGTTTTATTTCGCATTGCATTCATGTCCGTTTCCGAGTTGCCCCTGAAATCGCCGCGTGTCCCTGCGCGCGAGGGACGTGCCCTGCAAAAGGGCCAGCAGACCAAGGCCGCGATCGTGGATGCAGCGCTGGGCCTGGCCACCCAGATCGGCATCGAAGGCCTGTCCATCGGCGCGCTGGCCGAGGTGACGCAGATGAGCAAATCCGGGGTGTTCGCGCACTTCGGCTCGCGCGAAGAGTTGCAGATCTCGGTGGTGCGCGAATACCACGCCCGCTTCGAGGATGAGGTGTTCTTGCCGGCCATGCGCACGCCGCGCGGTCTGCCTCGGCTGCGGGCGCTGTTCGCCAACTGGATGAAACGCACCTCGGTCGAGATCGACTCAGGGTGCCTCTACATCAGCGGCGCCGTCGAGTTCGACGATCGCACCGGGCCCGTGCGCGATGCGCTGGCCAGTTCGGTGATGACCTGGCACGCCGCCATGAAGCGCGCCATCGTGGGTGCCCGCGAAGAAGGGCACCTGCGCAGTGACGTGGACGAAGAGCAGATGCTTTTCGAGATTCATGGCCTGATCCTGGCGCTGCACTATGAAGCGCGGTTTCTCAAGCACCCGGGTTCCATCGCACGCGCCAACGCCGGCTTCGACAACATCTTGCGGCAGTACGCCGCCCTACCCACCCCGCGCCGACCGGCGCGATCCAGCCGTTCCAGCAAAGGCTCCAAGGAGTAATCACCATGCCAAGTTACACCCCGCCCCTGCGCGACATGCAGTTCGTGATGCACGAGGTGCTCAAGGTCACCGATGATTTCAAGTCGATCCCCCAATACGCCGAGGTCGACGCCGACACGGTCAATGCGGTGCTGGATGAAGCCGGCAAGTTCGCGGCGGAAGTCACGTTTCCCCTGAACATGGCGGGCGACGACGTCGGCTGCAAGCTCGATGCAGCAACGCACGCTGTTACCACACCGCCGGGCTTCAAGGACGCCTACGCCAAGTATGTAGAAGGGGGCTGGCCGGCGCTGAGCTGCGACCCGGCCTGGGGCGGCCAGGGGCTGCCGCTGGTGATCAACCAGTGTTTCTACGAGATGCTCAACAGCGCCAACCAGGCCTGGACCATGTATCCGGGGCTGACCCATGGGGCATACGCCGCGCTCAGCACGCATGGTACCGATGAGCAGAAGAAGACCTACCTGCCCAAGATGACCAGTGGCCACTGGACGGGCACCATGTGCCTGACCGAGTCGCATTGCGGCACTGACCTGGGCCTGATGCGCACCCGCGCCGAGGCACAGGCGGATGACAGCTACCGCATCACCGGCAACAAGATATTCATCAGCGCCGGCGAGCACGACATGTCTGAAAACATTGTCCACCTGGTGCTGGCGCGGCTGACCGATGCGCCCCCCGGCATCAAGGGGGTGAGCCTGTTCATCGTGCCCAAGTTCCTGGTTAGTGCCGACGGAAAGCTGGGCGCACGCAACGGCATCTATTGCGGCGGGCTTGAGCACAAGATGGGGATCCATGGCAACGCTACGGCCCAGATCGTGATCGATGGCGCGACAGGCTACATGGTCGGCCAGCCCAACAAGGGCATGCAGGCGATGTTCGTGATGATGAACGCCGCCCGCCTGGGCGTAGGCAACCAGTCGCTGGGCCTGACCGAGGTGGCCTACCAGAATGCGCTGGCTTACGCCAAGGACCGGATCCAGATGCGTTCGCTATCTGGCCCGAAGGCCAAGGACAAGCCGGCTGACCCGATCATCGTGCACCCCGACGTGCGCAAGATGCTGCTCACGGCCAAGGCCTATGCCGAAGGCGGGCGCGCCCTGGCCATTTTCTGCGCGGTGCTGCTGGACAAAACCCACCACCATCCGGACGAGAAGGTGCGCAAGGACAGCGACGAGATGCTGTCGCTGCTCACGCCGATCGTGAAGGCCTTCACAACCGACAACGGCCACATCGCGACCAATGCCTGCCTGCAGGTGTTCGGCGGCCACGGCTTCATCAAGGAATGGGGCATGGAGCAGTTCGCGCGGGACAACCGCATCAACATGATCTCCGAAGGCACCAACACCATCCAGTCGCTCGATCTGCTGGGTCGCAAGGTGCTGGGCAACAACGGCGCCACGCTGAAGAAGTTCGGCAAGCTGGTGGCGCAGCTGGTGGAAGAAGAAGGTGTCAATGAGAAGATGGCCGAGTTCATCAACCCCATTGCCTACCTGGGCGACCAGATGACTAAATTCACGACCGAACTGGGCTTCAAGGGCTTCCAGAACCCCGACGAAGTGGGCGCCGCCGCCGTGGACTACCTGCGGGTGGCGGGGCATCTGGTGCACGGCTACTTCTGGGCCCGCATGGCCCAGGTGGCGCTGCGCGAGATTGCGGCCGGCAACGTGGACCCTTTCTACAAGGCCAAGCTGCAGACTGCGCGCTTCTACTTCGCCAAGCTGTTCCCTGAGACGGCATCGCTGATGCGTACGGCCCGCGCCGGAGCGAAGGTCCTGATCGATACCGACGAGGCGCTTGCATGAGCCGGTTTCAAGTGAAGAAGGTTGCCGTGCTGGGTGCCGGCGTCATGGGCGCGCAGATCGCGGCGCATCTTGTCAACGTCAAGGTACAGGTGATCCTGTTCGATTTGCCTGCGAAAGAAGGCCCAAAGAACGGCATTGTGACCAAGGCCGTGGACGGACTGAAGAAACTCAAGCCCTCCCCGCTGGGTGTGGCCGACGACGCGGCGTTGATCGGCCAGGCCAACTACGAAGAGCACATGGAGCAGCTGCGTGGCTGCGACCTGATCATCGAGGCCATCGCAGAGCGCATGGACTGGAAGCTCGATCTCTATCGGAAGATCGCTCCTTTTGTGGCACCGCATGCCATCGTCGCGTCCAACACCTCTGGCCTATCGATCACCAAGCTGTCCGAAGCGCTGCCCGAGGAAATCAAGCCGCGCTTTTGCGGCATCCATTTCTTCAACCCCCCGCGCTACATGTACCTGGTGGAACTGATCAACACGCCCACCACTGATGCGCACATCCTGGACGACCTGGAGGCCTTCGTCACCAGTGGCCTGGGCAAGGGCGTGGTCCGGGCGAAAGACACACCCAATATCATCGCCAACCGGGTGGGCATCGCCGGCATGCTGGCCACGATGCGCGAAGTGGAAAAGTTCGGCCTGACCTACGACGTGGTCGATGACCTGACGGGCAAGAAGATGGGCCGTGCCAGTTCGGGCACCTTCCGCACCGCAGACATTGTGGGGCTGGACACCATGGCCCATGTGATCAAGACGCTGCAAGACAACCTGAGCGTCGAAACCGATCCGTTTTATCCGAGCTTTGCGACGCCCGAGGTGCTCAAGACCCTGCTTGAAATGGGCAATCTGGGGCAGAAGACCCAGGCCGGTTTCTACAAGAAGGTCGGCCGCGACGTGCTCCGGTTCGACCTGGCCAGCAAGGACTATGTGCCCGGCGGCGAAAAGGCAGACGAGGTCTATGGCCGCATGCTCAAGAAGCCAGCGGGTGAACGCCTGAGGCTGCTGCGCGAGAGCGAGGGTGCGCAAGGGCAGTTCCTGTGGGCGATCCTGCGTAACGGCTTCCATTACGCCGCGGTGCACCTGGCCTCGATTGCCCATACCGCACGCGATGTGGACTTCGCATTGCGCTGGGGATTCGGGATGAAGCAGGGGCCATTCGAGCTGTGGCAGGAAGCCGGCTGGCTGCAAGTGGCCAACTGGGTCAAGGAAGATATCGACGCGGGCAAGGCCCTGTGCTCAGCGCCGCTGCCCGCCTGGGTGTTCGAGGGGCCGGTGGCGCAGGCCGGGGGTGTCCACACACCCGAAGGATCTTGGAACCCGACGACACGATGCTTCGAGCCCCGCCATCTGCTGCCGGTGCATGCGCGCCAGCATTTCCCGGAGACGGTTCTTGGAAGCAAGGCGGTGACCTTCGAGAGCGCGGGCAAGACGCTGCACGAAGACGATGCGATCCGCCTCTGGACGCTTGACGATGAAGTGATCATCGCCAGCATCAAGACCAAGATGCACGCGATCAGCCCCGAGGTGGCCGAAGGGTTGGCCATGGCCGTCGATCTGGCCGAGAAGGACTATCAGGGCGTGGTGATCTGGTCGGGCGACGACCCTTTCAGCGTGGGCGCTGACTTGCAGGCCATGCTACCGGCGTTTATCGCCGTAGGCGTGAGCGCCATCGATGAGGCCGAACTGCACCTGCAGCAAACCATGCTGCGCCTGCGCTACGCCAATGTTCCGGTGATCACTGCGGTGCGCGGCATGGCGCTGGGAGGTGGCTGCGAAATCGCCGTGCATTCGGCGCGCCGGGTTGTCGCGATGGAAAGCTACATAGGGCTGGTCGAGGTCGGCGTGGGCCTGGTGCCCGGGGCCGGCGGCCTGACCTACATCGCGCGGCGCGCCGCCGAAAACCGCGCGGGGACAACGCACAAGGACTTCCTTCCGTTCCTGATCGATGGCTTCACCGCCGCGGCCATGGCCAAGGTCGGCACCAGTGCCATCGAGTCACGACAGCTGGGCTACCTGCTGGATTCGGACATCATCGTGCCGAACAAGGATGAACTGCTGTTCGTCGCACTGAACGAAGCCAGAGCGATGTTCAACGGTGGATATCGCCCGCCGCACCGGCGCCAGTTCGCGGTGGCCGGCCGCGACGGCAAGGCCACGATGCAGGGACAGTTGATCAACATGCGCGACGGCGGGTTCATCAGCCAGCACGATTTCCATATCGCGAGCCTGATCGCCCATGTGGTCACCGGCGGCGACGTGGATGCCGGAACGCTGGTAAGCGAGGAGTACCTGATGGCACTGGAGCGAAAGGCGTTCTGTTCGCTGTTGACGCATCCGAAGACCCAGGAACGCATCATGGGCATGCTCAGCACCGGCAAGCCGGTCCGCAATTAAGGAAGCAAGATGAGCAAACAGGTTCAAGAAGCGTACATCGTGGCGGCAACGCGCACGCCGATCGGGCGCTCGCACCGCGGCTACTTCCGCAATACACGGCCGGATGAATTGCTGGCCACCGCGTTGCGCGCAGCACTCGCACAAGTCCCGGGGCTCGACCCGCAGGCCGTCGAAGACGTGATCTGCGGCTGCGCCATTCCCGAGGCCCAGCAGGGCTTGAACGTCGCGCGTATCGGCGCGGTGCTGGCTGGCTTGCCCAAGAGCGTTGGCGGCATCACCGTGAACCGTTTCTGCGCCTCCGGCCTGTCGGCCGTGCAGATGGCCGCCGACCGGGTCCGCGTGGGCGAAGCCGACGTGATGATCGCCGCTGGCACCGAGAGCATGAGTATGGTGCCGATGATGGGTAACTCTCCTTCCTTGTCGCCGACCATCTTTTCCAACCCTGAAGACATCGAAAGCTATGGCATTGCGTACGGAATGGGGCTGACGGCCGAGAAGGTGGCACAGCAATGGAAAGTTAGCCGCGATGCGCAGGACGAATTTGCTTATCGCTCTCACATGAAGGCGATTGCCGCGATGAAGGCCGGCGAGTTTGCCGACGAGATCACGCCGGTCGATGTGGCTGAGCGCTCCGTGGACCTGGAGTCGGCCGAAGTGGCGGTGACAACGCGCACCGTCATTTTGGACGAAGGTGCGCGGCCCGATACCACCGTCGAAGGTCTGGCCAAGCTCAGGACCGTGTTCGCCGCGCGCGGCTCGGTCACCGCGGGCAACAGTTCGCAGACCTCGGACGGCGCCGGTGCGCTGATCCTGGCCAGCGAGGTGGCCGTGAAGCGCTTCGGCCTGAAACCGCTGGCCCGCTTCGTGAGCTACGCCAGCCGTGGCGTGCCGCCGCACATCATGGGTATTGGCCCGATCGAGGCGATACCCGCCGCCTTGCGCTACGCGGGGCTAAAGCAGGAGGACATGGACTGGATCGAACTGAACGAGGCGTTCGCCGCGCAATCGCTGGCCGTGATCAACACGCTGGGGCTGGATGCGAGCAAGGTCAACCCGATGGGCGGCGCCATTGCGCTGGGCCATCCGTTGGGTGCCACAGGCGCCATCCGGTCCGCTACGGTCGTGCACGCCCTGCAACGCAAGAACCTGCGTTACGGCATGGTGACCATGTGCGTCGGCATGGGGCAGGGCGCCGCAGGGATCTTCGAACGCGTTTAGGCCTGGCGTCAAGGGCAGTCAGGTGCACACGTTCGACGCCGCCATGGAGCTTGCGCCGCTGGGTGATGGTGTCTGGCTGGGGCAGACCAGCCCGGCGTACGGGAACATGGTCGGCCCGTTCGGTGGGGTCACTGCTGCCCAGGCCCTCGGCGGCGTGTTGCGACACCCCCAGCGACTGGGTGAACCGGTGGCACTCACGGTCAATTTCGCGGCGGCGCTGAGCGATGGCGCCTTCACCGTTCACGCCAGACCAGCCAGGACCAATCGCTCGACCCAGCATTGGGTGGTCGAGATTCGCCAGGACGAGCAAACCGCTGTGACGGCAACCGTGTTCACCGCATTGAGACGCGACACCTGGAGCGCCGGCGAGCACGGGCTGCCCGCCGTGCCGCCGCCGGGGGACGTTGCGGCGCGCGTGATCCGCAAGGGCGTGGAATGGATCAACCGGTACGAGATGCGTTTTGTGGAAGGCGGCTTCCCGGCGGCGTGGGACGGCACGGACCACGGCCTTAGCCGTACTCGCCTGTGGATGCGCGACAACCCGCCCCGCCCGCTGGACTTTGCCTCGCTTGCCGCGCTGTCCGATGTGTTCTTCCCGCGCATCTGGCGCCGCCGCGCGACGATGACACCGATTGGCACCGTCTCGATGACCGTGTATTTCCATGCGGATGAGGCGCTCTTGCGTTCCACTGGCGACGGTTGGTTGCTCGGTCAAGCCCAGGCGCAACAATTCCACAGGGGGTATTTCGACCAGACTGCGCAGTTGTGGAACGAGGCCGGCGTGCTGCTGGCCACGACGCACCAGGTGGTTTACTACAAGGATTGACAATGGAAAAAGTTGCACTGGTCATCGGCGCCGGCGACTCCACCGGGGGCGCCATCGCCCGGCGTTTCGCCCGCGAGGGCTACACGGCGTGCGCGACACGTCGCAGCCTGGACAAGTTGCAGCCGCTGCTGGACCAGATCAGGGCCGACGGCGGCACCGCCCATGGCTTTGCCTCCGACGCCCGCCGTGAAGAGGAAGTGGTGGCCCTGATCGAACAGATCGAAAGCACCGTCGGTCCCATTGAGGTGATGGTCTTCAACATAGGAGCCAATGTGCCATGCAGCGTGCTTGACGAAACCGCGCGCAAGTATTTCAAGATCTGGGAAATGGCCTGTCTGGGTGGCTTTCTGAATGGCCGGGAGGTTGCCAAGCGCATGGTGGCGCGGCCGGGCGATGGCCACAAGGGCACCATCATCTTCACCGGCGCGACGGCCTCGCTGCGCGGTTCCGCCAACTTTGCCGCCTTCGCCGGTGCCAAGCACGCGCTGCGGGCTCTGGCACAAAGCATGGCCCGCGAACTGGGGCCACGAGGAATCCACGTGGCCCATGTGGTGGTGGACGGTGCCATCGACACCGAATTCATCCGCGGAAATTTTCCTCTGCGTTACGCCTTAAAAGATAGTGACGGCATCCTCAATCCGGATCACATTGCGGACAGTTACTGGATGCTGCATCGGCAGCCGCGAGATGCCTGGACCCACGAACTGGACCTGCGGCCATGGATGGAAAAATTCTGAAACCTTGCTGGAGAGCAACTTGAACAAGTCCGTCGAATACTTCTTTGATTTCGGCAGCCCGGCGTCGTACCTCGCATACACGCAGCTGCCCGAGATATGCGCGCGGGCCGGCGCGACGCTTGCCTACCGGCCGATGCTGCTGGGCGGCGTGTTCCAGGCCACGGGCAACCAGTCGCCCGCCAGCATTCCGGCCAAAGGGAAATACACGTTCGCAGACTTCGACCGCTTCGCCCGTCGCTACGGTGTGACTCTTCAGCGCAACCCCCACTTTCCGATCAACACACTGACACTGATGCGCGGGGCCATCGGCCTTCAACTGCGTGAGCCGCAACGCCTGCGCGCCTATATGGACGCTATCTACAGTGCAATCTGGGTCGATGCGAAGAACCTCAATGATCCCGGTGTGGTGAGTTCCGTGCTGCAAGCGGCGGGGTTCGAGCCGGCAGCGCTGCTGGCGCTGACCCAGGATTCGGACGTGAAGGATCGTCTGAAGGCAGCCACGCAGGAGGCGATCGACCGCGGCGTGTTCGGCGCCCCCACCATGTTTGTTGGCGACCAGATGTTCTGGGGCCAGGATCGTCTTGATTTTGTGAAAGAAGCACTGCAATGAGCGACATCCTTATCCACACCGAAGCGGGTGTGCTGACCATCACCCTGAACCGCCCCGAGCGAAAGAACTCAATCACACGGGCCATGTACACGGCGATGGCCGATGCACTGGCCGGGGCCGATTCCGACCCGGCCATCAAGGTAGTCGTCGTGCAGGGCCACGAGACGATCTTCAGCGCTGGCAACGACATCGGCGATTTCCTCAGCCGGCCACCGGCGGGTGGCGAATCGCCTGCCGCCCGTTTCCTGCAGGGCATCGCCACCTTTTCCAAGCCGCTGCTGGCCGCCGTCTGTGGCCCGGCCGTGGGCGTGGGAACGACCATGCTGCTGCATTGCGATCTGGTTTACGCTGGCGACAACGCCGCGTTCTCCACGCCATTCGTCAACCTGGGCTTGTGTCCCGAGGCTGCGTCCAGTCTGTTGATCCCGCAAATGATGGGCTACCATCGCGCGGCCGAGGCATTGCTGTTGGGTGAACCCTTCATGGCCGAGGCGGCGCTGGAAATCGGTTTGGTCAACCGCGTGGTACCGCCGACAGAGGCCAACGGAGTTGCCCAGGCCATCGCGCGCAAGCTGGCGGCCAAGCCGGGGTCGTCGCTGATCGAGACCAAGCGGTTGATGAAGAAGGGCCAGATGCACCTTGTGCTGCAGCAGATGGCCGAGGAGGGTGCAAGCTTCGCTCGGCTGCTGCGCGAGCCGGCGGCCAAGGAAGCTTTCGGGGCGTTCATGGAAAAGCGCAAGCCCGATTTCACCCGGGTGTAGGCCTGTCAAGAGGCGATTCAGTTGGTGATTGTGGGAATTTTTGAACGCTGAATGAATCTGGAGAGAAGCACATGGCCCTGAAAGGTAAAACCCTGTTCATCACCGGCGCTTCGCGTGGCATCGGGCTTGCCATCGCCAAGCGGGCGGCCGCCGATGGCGCGAACATCGTCGTCGCAGCCAAGACCACCGACCCCAATCCCAAACTACCCGGCACGATCTACACCGCTGCGGATGAAATCAGGGCGGCGGGCGGGAACGCCTTGCCGCTGCAGGTGGACATCCGTGACGAGGCCGCCGTGCTCGACGCCGTGGCGAAGGCAGTGGAAGCGTTCGGTGGCATCGATATCCTGGTCAACAACGCCAGCGCCATCAGCCTGACCGACTCCGAGCACACGCCGATGAAGCGCTACGACCTGATGAACGGCATCAATGCGCGTGGCACCTACCTGTGTACCCAGGCCTGCCTGCCGCAGCTGAAGATTTCGGCCGCGGCGGGCCGCAATCCGCACGTGTTGAACATGTCGCCACCGCTGTCGATGAAGCAGCACTGGTTCGCGCCGCATACGGCTTACACGATGGCCAAGTACGGAATGAGCATGTGCACGCTGGGGCACTCGGGCGAATTCATGAAGTATGGAATCGCCGTCAACAGCCTGTGGCCCCGCACGGCCATCGCCACGGCCGCGCTGCAGATGATTCCCGGCGTCGATCTCAACATGTGCCGAAAGCCGGAAATCCTCTCCGATGCGGCTTATCTGATCCTGTCCACGCCCAGCTCAAATAGCGGCAACTTCTTCATAGACGATGAGCTGCTGGCCGCTCACGGTGTGACGGATCTGGGAAAGTATTCAGTCAAACCAGGGGCCCGGAAGTTCATCCCCGACTTTTTCGTGGACTGAGTCAGCCCGCGTTGGCGTCGATATTTTTGCCAAGCACCTGCTTGCCAAAAATACGAGGATTTGCTATGGTCACGTTCCATGGAGACTACCGTCGGCGGGCCGACACTGACCAAACGCCCGAGAGGCCGGCCGCGCAAGACAGTCCTTGAGCGCGACGACGGCAATCGGCGCCAGGAATTGTTGCGTTCAGCGGCGAGGCTCTTTCGCCGAAAGGGCTTTCATGCCGCCAGCACCCGTGACATCGCGGCGGCGGTGGGGATGCAAAGCGGCTCGCCGTTCTATCACTTCAAGAGCAAGGGCGCGTTGCTCTATGCGGTCATGGAAGAAGGCATGCGCAGCGCCATAGAGCGGCAGCAACGCGCGCTAGCGCGGGCCGCAGCTGCGGCGCCGGACCCTTGCGCCCAACTGCGCATCCTGGTGCGCAACCACTTCGATGTGCTGCTTGGGCCAGGCAGCGATTTCATTCCGGTGATGCTGTACGAGGCACGGTCAATTACGTCGCGACAGCGCGCTTTGCTGGCCGAGCTGCAAAGCCAGTACGAGGCGCCGTGGAGCCCTGTGCTAGAGGCCCTGCGTACGGCCGGGCAGCTGCGCGCCGAGGTCAAACTGGCGCGGCTGCTGATATTCGGTTCCCTGAACTGGTCGGCACAGTGGTATGACCGCCGCAAGGGCGCGTCGCTCGACAACCTGGCGGATGCGGCAATTGCCCTATTCATTGGAGACGCAGCGTGACGACGCACTACAAATCCATTTTCGCGCCCGGGCTGCTGGCCGGCAAGGTCATTGTGGTTACGGGCGGCGGCTCTGGCATCGGCCGTTGCACCGCTCACGAACTCTCGGCCCTTGGCGCCCAGGTGGTGCTGATCGGGCGCAAGTCGGCCAGGCTGCACGACGTGGCGGGCGAGATTGCGGCCGATGGAGGCCGGGCCACCTACCACGCCTGCGACATCCGGGATGAGGCGGCGGTGCGCACCACAGTGATGGCGATCGTCGTGGCCCATGGCCGCATCGACGGTCTCGTCAACAACGCCGGCGGCCAGTACATCACGCCGCTTGAATCAATCAGCGCCAAAGGCTGGGAAGCCGTGCTCAACACCAACCTGACCGGTGGCTTCCTGATGGCGCGCGAATGCTATTTGCAGTCGATGCAGGCGCACGGCGGCGCGATCGTGAATATCGTTGCCGACATATGGGGCTCGATGCCCAACATGGGCCACAGCGGCGCGGCGCGCGCCGGTATGGTCAGCTTCACCGAAACGGCCGCTGCCGAATGGGCGCATAGCGGTGTGCGGGTCAACGCGGTGGCGCCAGGCTACATTGCATCCAGCGGAATGGATCACTATCCACCCGAAGCGGGCCCCATGCTGCGCGAGATGAGCAAGACCGTGCCGCTGGGGCGCTTCGGCACCGAAGCGGAGACGGCTGCAGCCATCGTGTTCCTGCTCAGCCCGGCGGCAAATTTCATCAGTGGCGATGTACTGCGGGTGGATGGCGCCCGGCCCCAGGTGCGCATGGGCTGGCCGATGAAGATGCCTGACGAACAGGCGCGGCAGCGCGAAGCGGTAAAACCGTTCGAGGGGTTTCATCGCGGCACGGTGCCCAGGGTGTTCCAGGAATGACCTTGTTTTCCTCTTCGTGGAATGCCCAGGGCGCCGTCGCCTTGGCGCGCCGCGACTCCATGCTGGCGCGCATCGGCCAACTGCGCGCGCTGGAAGAACGGGCTACCACCGCATCTGCCCGATCGCGACCGGTGTTCGATAAACGTGGCCAGCTACTGCCGCGTGAGCGGGTTGCGCTGTTGCTCGATCCCGGCACTGCCTACCTGCCCTTGTGTACGCTGGCCGGCTACATGCAGGACACCAAGGACGAAGCCGCATCGGTTCCGGGTGGCGGGATGATTGCGGGCATCGGCTTCGTCTCGGGTGTCCGCTGCATGGTGGTGGCAAGCGACTCGGGCATCGATGCCGGCGCAATCCAGCCGATGGGCCTGGACAAGATCCTGCGAGTGCAGGAGATGGCGCTGCAGAACAAGTTGCCGTTTATTCATCTGGTGGAGAGTGCCGGCGCCAATCTGATGCGCTATCGGGTGGAGGGCTTCATCCATGGCGGTGCGTTGTTCCGAAACCTGGCTCGTCTGTCGGCCGCGGGGATTCCCGTGATCACGGTGCAGCATGGTTCGGGCACCGCTGGCGGCGCCTACATGCCAGGCCTTTCAGATGTCGTGGTCATGGTGCGCAACCGCTCGCGCGCGTTTCTCGCGGGCCCGCCCCTGCTGATGGCCGCCACAGGCGAGGTTGCGACCGAAGAGGAACTTGGCGGGGCGGATATGCACACAACCGTCTCGGGCCTCGGCGAGTACCTTGCCGGGGATGATCGCCAGGCACTGGGGATCGCGCGCGAGGTCATCGCGCAATTGGCGGCGTTCCGGCCGGGGAAAATGGAGTCTGACCCCAATATTCCGCGATATGACGCGGACGACTTGCTGGGGTTGATGTCGGCCAATCATCGCGAGCCGGTAGACATGCGCGAGGTGGTTGCCAGAGTCGTGGACGGATCCAGCCTGCTGGAGTTCAAGGCGCTGTACGGCCCTGCCACCGTGTGTATGCAGGCGGCGATCGGGGGCCACGCGGTGGGCATCATCACCAACAATGGGCCGATCGATGTTCCTGGCGCCAACAAGGCCACGCACTTCATTCAGCTGATGTGCCAGCTGGGCCACCCGATCATCTACCTGCAGAACACCACGGGCTATATGGTGGGCAAGGAAAGCGAGCAGGGCGGAATGATCAAGCACGGCTCCAAGATGATCCAGGCAGTGACCAATGCCTCTGTGCCGCAGATCACCATCCAGTGCGGCGCGTCGTTTGGCGCCGGCAACTACGGAATGTGCGGCCGCGGTTACGCACCGCGATTCCTGTTCAGCTGGCCTAGCGCCAGGACGGCCGTGATGGGGGGCGAGCAAGCCGCGCGCACGATGCAGATCGTGACGGACGCCGGCCTGGCCCGCAAAGGCATCGCGCCGGACTCCGTAGCCTCTAAAGCCCAGTTCGAAAGAATAGTTGCGGTCTTCGAAGCACAGGCCGACGCCTTCTACACCTCTGGCTTGTTGCTGGACGACGGCGTCATCGACCCACGCGCCACCCGCGCGGTGCTGGCGCAGTGTCTGGACATCTGCGCGCAGGCCGATGCGCGGCAGTTGCGACCGATGCAGTTTGGCGTCGCGAGAATGTAGTGATGTAGCGGTCAGAATGACGCCAATAGTTTTCCCGGAGACAGACAATGCACTACACCCACGAACACCTCGAAATACAGAAAACCCTCAAGCGCTTCATCGACGATAAGATCAATCCGCATGTCGAAGAATGGGAGGAGGCGGAAATCTTTCCTGCGCATGAGGTGTTCAAGGGCTTGGGCGATCTGGGCCTGCTGGGCTTGACCAAGCCGGAGGAATACGGTGGCGCCGGGCTTGACTACTCGTACGCCATGGCGATGGCCGAGGCGTTGGGCAACATCCATTGCGGCGGCGTGCCGATGGCCATCGGTGTGCAAACCGACATGTGCACGCCGGCACTGGCGCGTTTTGGCAGCGATGAATTGCGGCGCCAGTTCCTGGCACCGGCGATCGCCGGTGACATGGTTGGCTGCATCGGCGTGAGTGAGCCAGGAGCTGGCAGCGACGTGGCCGGCATCAAGAGCCATGCCCGTAAGGATGGCGATGACTACCTGATCACCGGCCAGAAGATGTGGATCACCAACAGCCTGCAAGCCGACTGGATGTGCATGCTGGTGAATACCGGGGAGGGGCCTGCGCACAAGAACAAGAGCCTGGTCATGGTGCCGATGCGCGACGGACCGAACGGCAAGCTCACCAAGGGCATCGAGGTGGCGCGCAAGATCCGCAAGATCGGCATGAACAGCAGCGATACCGGCCTGATCTACTTCGACGAGGTACGGGTGCCACAGAGCAATCGTATTGGTGCAGAGGGCCAGGGTTTCATCTACCAGATGCAGCAGTTCCAGGAGGAGAGGCTCTGGGCGGCAGCCAGTTGCCTGCAGTCGCTCACCGACTGCATCGGCCTGACGATCGAATGGGCACAGGATCGCAAGATGTTCGGCGCGTCTCTGGCCGACCAGCAATGGGTGCAGTTCAAGCTGGCCGAGCTCAAGACCGAGGTGGAGTGCCTGCGGGCGCTGACGTATCGTGCCGGCGAGCTCTATGTCAGCGGCCAGGATGTGCTGGAACTGGCTTCCATGGCCAAGCTCAAGGCCGGGCGCCTGAACCGCATGGTGCCCGATACCTGCCTGCAGTTCTGGGGCGGCATGGGCTACACGTGGGAAAACCGGATCTCGCGCAAGTTCCGCGACGGCCGCCTTGCGTCCATCGGCGGCGGAGCGGACGAGGTGATGCTTGGCATCCTGGCCAAGACCATGGGCATCGCCAAGCGGCCCATGGCCAGGTGATGAAGATCCGCCGGCTGCTGATCGCCAATCGCGGTGAGATTGCGCGCCGGGTGATTCGCTCGGCCCACGCTATGGGCATCGAAACCGTGGCGGTGTACTCGCAGGCCGACGCGCAGGCGCTGCACGTGCGCGAAGCCACGATGGCCTGCGCGCTGGGCGGCCTGGCGTCGGCCGATTCTTACTTGCGCATCGACAAACTGCTCGCGGCAGCAGTAGCAGCGGGAGCCGACGCAGTTCATCCTGGCTACGGGTTCCTGAGTGAGAACGCGGAATTTGCACAGGCAGTGGCCGACGCCGGCCTGGTCTGGGTGGGCCCGCCGGCGCAGTCCATTCGCGCGCTGGGAAACAAGGCCAGTGCCAAGCATCTGGCCCAGGCGCGCGGCGTGCCCTGCCTGCCGGGCTACCAGGGCGAAGACCAGTCCGACGAGAGGTTGGTGGCGGAGGCGACACGGATGGGCTTTCCGGTGATGGTCAAGGCCGCTGCCGGCGGCGGTGGCAGGGGCATGCGGCTGGTGACTGAGCCGGGGCTACTGCCTGGCGCAGTGCAAAGCGCACGTTCGGAGGCCCAGGCGGCGTTCGGATCGGGTGAGTTATTGCTCGAGCGCGCGCTGCTTGCGCCGCGTCACCTGGAGATTCAGTTGTTCGCCGACAGCCACGGCAGCTGCATTCACCTGGGCGAGCGCGATTGTTCGGTGCAGCGGCGGCACCAGAAGATCATCGAAGAGACACCCAGCCCGGCCGTGGGCGAAGCGCTGCGCAAGCGCATGGGTGCCTGTGCGGTGGAACTGGCGCTGGCCGCAGGGTATGTGGGCGCTGGAACTGTCGAGTTTCTGGTGGAGGATGGCTCGTTTTATTTGATGGAGATGAACACGCGGCTGCAGGTCGAGCATCCCGTTACCGAAGCGGTCACGGGCCTGGACCTGGTTCAGTGGCAGTTGCTGGTGGCGCAGGGCGAGCCGTTGCCCCTGGCCCAGCATGAGGTCACCTTCAGCGGCCATGCGATCGAGGTGCGCCTGTGCGCTGAAGACGAAAACTTCATCCCGCAAAGCGGTGTTGTGCAGGCGTTTTGCGAGCCACTGGGCCCGCGTTTCGACCATGCACTGTTCGAGGGCATGATGGTCTCGCCCCTCTACGACTCCATGCTCGGCAAGTTGATTACGCACGCACCTACGCGGGAGCAGGCGATCGATTTGCTGATCGGCGCGCTGGATCGCCTGCAGGTCCTGGGCCTGCCGACCAACCGGCGGTTTCTCGCCGCGTGCCTGGATCACGGCGATTTTCGTGCGGGCCAGGCGTTGATTCCGTTTCTGCAGGTTCAGGGTGATGCCATTCGCGTCTCGCTACAAAAACAGGAGCAAGATGTGTTTCTGGCATCTGGCCTGTCGGCCTTGTATCCGGCCGCACATGGTGTGAATGCCCCGGCTGGCGGACTGGCGTGCCCCTATCCGCGCCCATTGAGGCTGAGTCACCGTGGCAAACCCCTGTCACTGCGAGTTCGCGAAGCGGCAGACGGCCTGCTGGAAGTCGAATCGGAAGGCCGAACCGAGCGGACTAACCGGCCTGCGGCGACTAGCGTGAAACTGGAGAATGGCCGCTGGCATGTGCAGTCGGGTGCCGTCGATTTGTTCATCGAGGATGTGTCATTCGAAGCGGCGGGCGCGACGGCCCGTGGCGCTGGCGCAGGCGAACTGCGCGCGCCGTTCAATGGCAAGGTGATTGCGGTGAAGGTGGCGGCCGGTATGCAAGTGGCCCGCGGCGACACCCTGCTGGTGATCGAGTCCATGAAACTGGAGCACGCGCTGGCAGCCACCCGAGACGCCGTAGCCGAAGCCGTGCATGTCGAGCCAGGCCAGCAGGTCGCAACGTCGCAGGTGCTGGTCACTTTTCACGCGCAATCATGAACACTGACCTGCGACAGGACATAGAAGCCCTGACGGATGCCGTCAAACGTTTCACGCTGGAACGCATCGCTCCCCATGTAGCAGGTTGGGATGAGGCCGGGGAATTCCCGCGCGAACTCTACAGGGAGGCAGCGGCGCTGGGGGTGCTCGGGCTTGGCTATCCAGAAGCGCTCGGCGGCACGCCCGCCCCGTTCGCCCTGCGCAATGCCGTATCCAGCACCATGTCCCGCTACGGTGGAAGTGGCGGGATCATGGCCGGCCTGTTCTCCCTGAACATCGGGTTGCCACCGGTTCTGCGTTACGCATCAGAGGCAGTCCAGTCCGAGGTGATTCCACCGGTGCTGCGCGGCGAGCGGATTGCCGCGCTGGCCATTACCGAGCCTGGCGGCGGCTCGGATGTAGCCAGCCTGCGCACCGCCGGCCGGCGGGACGGCGATGACTGGGTGATCAACGGCGAAAAGGTTTTCATCACATCGGGTATGCGAGCCGACTGGATCACAATGGCTGTGCGAACGGGCGAAGCTGGCAGCAAGGGGGCCAGCGGCATCTCGATGATCCTCGTGCCCGGCGACTCCGCAGGCCTGTCGCGCTCGGCGCTGGACAAAATGGGTTGGTGGTGTTCCGACACAGCCCACTTGCGAATGGACAACGTGCGCGTACCGCACCGCTTCCTGCTGGGTGAAGAAGGCGGGGGCTTTCGGATCATCATGAGCAACTTCAACGGCGAGCGGCTGGGCATGTCGGCGATGGCGCTGGGCTTTGCCCAGGCCTGCTTCGACGAGGCTCTCGACTGGGCGCGCCAGCGAAAGACTTTTGGCGCCGCGCTGGTGGAGCGGCAAGTAATCCGGCACAAGCTGGTGGACATGCAGATGCGCATTGCCTCCACGCAAGCCTGGCTCGATGTCGTCACCGCGCGTGTCGATGCCGGTGACCAGGGGCCGGAGTGGGTGGCGCAGGTCTGCATGTTGAAGAACCACGCCACCCAGTCCATGCAGTTCTGCGCCGACCAGGCAGTCCAGATTCTGGGCGGGATGGGATTCATGCGCGGAACCAGGAGCGAACGCATCTACCGCGAAGTAAAGGTCATGATGATCGGCGGAGGCGCCGAAGAAATCATGAAGGACCTGGCTGCGCGACAATTGGGGATATGACCAAGAACGCGCCGATGCCCGGCGTCAAATTCGAACCGGAATTCGTCGCTGGCCTCAAAGCCATCTTCGAGGACAAGATCCTCTTCAACAGGGTGCTGGGCCTGAAGATCATCAGTCTTCTGCCCGAACGCGTCATCGGCCGCATCGCCATGAAGTCCGACCTGGTCGGGCACTTCTCGCAAAACCGCCTGCACGGCGGCGTCATCAGTGCGGGTCTGGACGCTCTCGGGGGCCTGGCGGTAATGGCGGCGATTGGCGCGCGCCACATGGACGAGACGCCCACGCAGCGGTTGCAGCGATTCGGCAAGATGGGAACGATCGACCTGCGGATCGACTATCTGCGCCCGGCCATCGGCGAGCACTTCGAACTGCACGCCGAGGTGCTGCGCCTGGGCTCACGCGTTGCCTCCACCCGCATGGAGTTCTTTGGGCCGGATGGAAAGCTGCTGTCCATGGGGGCCGGGGCCTATATCGTTTCCTGAGCTCGCATGCGCAGGCCGGGGGAGATATAGTGTTCTGATATCCACACCCAAGGAATCGCCATGTCCAAGCTCGGTTTTGATCAGGACGCCCTGATCGGGCAATTTGCCGATGCTTCGGCGCGCGGGGGCGAGGCCTTGCGCAAGGCCGTGCAGGAGGCCACCCTCAAGGCGCTACAGGGCCGGGAGTTGACGCTCAAGAACATCAAGGCGGCCGTCAAACAGGTCAGCGAGGCGGCAGCGGCCGGAGCGGGCAAGAACCCGATGGGCGCCGAACAGATGGAGCCGCTGCTGGCCAAGGCCATTGCGGGCATGGATGCCGCGCTGCAGCAGGCAGTGGAGGCCAACCGGCGAGCCCTTCAGCAGCTGGTGGAATACGGCGCCGGCCTGCGCGAGACGCAGGTCAAGAAGGCCCTGACCGACATCGAGAAGATGGAGGACATGTTCTTCAGCACTGTGCGCAAGGCAGTGGCCGATGGTGCCAGCCCGCTGCAGGGAGCATGGGCCCAGGCGCTCGACAAGCTGCAGATCAAAGGCAGCGGAACGGGCGCCCATGCGGCGCAGACCATCGAGCAACTGACTGATCAGGCCCAGGAGGCGCTGCGCGGTGGCCGCGCGATGGGGCTGAAGGCGGTGCAAACGCTGCTGGACAGCTATGCCGCGCTGGCCAGCGGCGTGCTGATAGGCATGGCGCAGGGCATGCAATCGGGCGCCGGCGAGGCCGAGCCAGCGGCCAAACCGCGGCGCAAGTAGCTAAGGTTTGATGTAGTCCGAGATCACCTTCCAGCGGCCGTCCTGGATCTGCGAAAGCCGTGAAAGGTCGCTGCCCAGGCGCTTGGTCGCGCTGAAACTTGCGTCCGGACCGCCAAACACATCGCCGGGTATCGTCATCGTATCCATCGCCTTGACGAAGGTGTCGGTGGTGAGGTTAGGGCCGGCCTTGGCTGCGGCTTTCGCGAAGGCGTCGATCATGACGTAGCCATAGACCGAGAACACCGTGGCGTCTTCGTTGAACTTGGTCTTGTATTTGCTCGCCCAGAAGCGCAGTGGCTGCGATCCCTCGTCGACGTAGGGTACCTGGTAGGACATCGCGGAATAGAAGCCATTCATGGCCGGGCCGCCCAGTTTGGGGATCAGGTCGGTATAGGAGGCCGTGGTGCCCAGGAATACCGGATTGAAGCCGGTCTTGCGGGCCTCGGCGATGGTGCCTATCGTTTCGCGGATGATCGTGCCCATGACGACGATCTCGCAGCCGGCGGCTTTCATGCGGGCCACCTGCGATGAAAAGTCGGTGGCGCCGCGCTTGTAAGTGGTTCGCTCGACGTAATCCGTGTTCATGGCCTTGAGCGCGGCTTCGCCTCCGCGCATGACCTCCAGGCCGAATTCGTCGTCCTGATACAGGGTGCAGGCCTTCTTGAGGTTCTTTTCCTTCATCAGCTTGGGCAGCACCATGCGCGTCTGGTCGTAGTACGTGGCCAGAAGGGCATATTTCAGCTTGTGCAGCGGCTCGTACATCTCGCGCGCGGCCGTCAGCGGGAACAGGTTGACCACGTTCTTTTCGAATTGCACCGGCATCGCCGCGTTGTTGTGCGCAGTGCCGATGTGGCCCACCATGATGAAGATCTTGTCCTGGTTGACCAGCTTTTGCGCGGCCAGCACGGCCTTCTTGGGATCGTAGGCCGAGTCTTCGACCAGCAGCTTGAGCTTGCGCCCGTTGACGCCGCCTTGCTCGTTGATCTCGTCCACCCGCAACTGCATGCCGTAACGCGCCTGCTTGCCGTAGGCCGAGATGGGCCCGGACAGATCCTGGATCGTGCCGATCAGGATTTCATTCTTGCTGACCCCCTGCGACTGCGCGGCCGCCAGCGTGGCGACCAGGGCCAGTACCGCCAGTGCGGCGGCGGATTTCAATTTCATGTTATGTCTCCTTGGCGAAGTGGCGCACTCTTCATGCGGTGGTTTGACCGGATGGATTCTTCTCGCCTGCCGGGGCCTGTCAAGCTGGCGTATTCACTTAGGGCGGGTACCGCCCGGCGCGACGCGAGGACGACAGAACTCAGTTAATCGGGCGGCACTCTCTGCTGCGAGGACTCCTAGGCGTACATCGCCTCGATGCGCGTCGCGTATTTCTGCTGTACCAGCTTGCGCTTGAGCTTCATCGTCGGCGTCAGTTCTTCGTCTTCGGCCGACAGCTGGGTGTCCAGCAGGAAGAACTTCTTGATCTGTTCGACGCGGGCGAACTTCTTGTTGACGCGGTCGAGTTCACCCTGGATCAGCGCCTGTACCTCGGGCGCGCGGGTCAGGCTGGCATAGTTGCTGAATGGCACGTCATTGTCCTGGGCATATTTTTCGACGTTCTCCTGGTCGATCATGACGATGGCCGTCAGGTAAGGGCGCTTGTCGCCGATCACCACCGCGTCGGTGATGTAGGGCGAAAATTTCAGCTCGTTTTCCAGTTCGCTGGGCGTGATGTTCTTGCCGCCCGCGGTGATGATGATGTCCTTCATGCGGTCGGTGATGCGGAAGAACCCCTCTTCGTCAACCAGACCGACGTCGCCGGTGTGCAGCCAGCCCTGCGCGTCGATGGTTTCGGCGGTCTTGTCGGGCTGGTTCAGGTAACCCATGAACACGTTGTCACCCCGTACCTGAATTTCGCCGGTCGCCGGGTCGAGCCGCACCTCGTTGTAAGCCGCGGCAGGTCCGATCGAACCTGGTTTGATGCGGCTGGCCGGCACGCCGGTGGCGGCGCCGCAGGACTCTGTCATGCCCCAGACTTCGAGCATGGGCACGCCAAGCGCCAGGTACCACCTCACGAGATCAGGGGAAATCGGCGCCGCGCCCGTGATCAGGAAGCGTGAACGGTGAATGCCGATCAGTTTGCGCACGTTGTTCAGCGCGAGCAGGCGCGCCAGAGTGAACTTGACCTTCAGCCAGCCTCCCACCGGCTGTCCGGCCAGCACCCGGTCTGCAATCTGCGTGCCCACGCCAATTGCCCAGGCATAGGTGAACTGCTGCAGCCGGCTGGCTTCTTTCAGGGTGATCATCACGCCTGAATAGAATTTTTCCCAGACCCGCGGCACGGCAGTGAACACCGTGGGCGCGATCTCGCGGACATTTTCAGGAACCGTCTCGGGATTTTCGACAAAGTTGAGCACCGTGCCGGTGTACATCGCAAAGTATTCCCCACCCATGCGCTCGGCGATGTGGCACAGAGGCAGGAAGCACATGCGCTCGTCGTCTTCGTCCTGGGAGATCAGCGTGTTATAGCCGTGCGCGGTATAGACCAGGCCATGGTGGCTGTGCATCGCGCCTTTGGGCTTGCCCGTGGTGCCCGACGTATAGACCAGGATCGCGAGATCCCCTGGCTGGCAGTCCGCCGCCCGCTCCATCAGCTCGTCGGGATGCAGTACCTCGTAGGCGCGGCCCATCTCGCGCAGCTGCGCCAGACTGATGACCCCGGGGTCGCTGAAGTCACGCAGGCCTTCCATGTCGAATACGACGATCTTGTTCAACTTCGGCAGCCGCGTACGCACTTCCAGCGCCTTGTCCAGCTGCTCGTCGTCTTCCACGAACAGGATGCTTGTGCCGGAGTCTTCGCAGAGGTATTGCACCTGCGAGGCGGCGTCCGTGGGATAGATTCCGTTGGAAACGCCACCGCAGCTCAAGATTGCAAGATCGGCGAGTACCCACTCGACCACGGTGTTGGAAAGGATCGAAGCCGTCTCGTGCGGCTTGAAACCCAGACTGATCAAGCCGGCGCCAATTTCACGGACCGCTTCGGCCGTCTGGTCCCAGGTCCAGCTGCGCCAGATGCCAAGCTCCTTCTGGCGCAGCCAGATTTGCTCGCCGCGCTGCTCGACACCGTTCCAGAACATGGCGGACAGCGTTTCACCAGCCAGCACGACCTTGGTCTGCGCCTTGATATGTGCAACGTTCCAGAGATTGCTCATGCTAAATAGGCCTCCACGCTGGTCACTACGTGTACTACCGGCTTGCGCAACGCCCGTGCGCGCAGCTGTACAGTGGAGCAAGCCGATGCCGGGCCTCCACTATGCACGTTTCGAGGCATGACGTTGCGGCCCGGCCCCCCAAGGGGGCGCGAGCTTGCTTGAAGCGGTTCTGCGCTGCACTCGTCATCTCCAGTTTTTCTTCTTCTTCCAGCGCCGCTCTCCACGCACGCCGGCCTCCTTGAGTCCCAGGTAGAACTCCTTGATGTCTTCCTTTTCGCGCAACCGCGCGCAGGTGTCTTCCATGACAATCCGGCCGGTCTCCAGCACATAGCCGTAGTCGGCGGCATTCAGGGCCATGTTGGCGTTCTGTTCGACCAGCAGGATGGTGGTGCCACGCTCGCGATTGATGCGCACCACGATCTCGAATATCTCCCGGGTGAGCTTGGGCGACAGCCCCAGGCTTGGCTCGTCCAGCAGGATCAGGTCGGGTGCGGCCATGATGGCACGCGAGATGGCCAGCATCTGCTGCTGGCCGCCCGAGAGCAGGCCGGCCTCCTGGCTCGCGCGCTCTCTCAGGATGGGGAAGTAGCGGTACACGGCTTCGATGTCGCGCGCGACACCGTCCCTGTCGTGGCGGGTGTAGGCGCCCATCGCCAGGTTGTCATGGACCGACAGCAGCGGAAAGACTTCGCGACCCTCGGGCACGTGCGATAGCCCTTGGCGCACGATGTAGGCCGGATCGCGCGCGGTGATGCTCTGGCCCTTGAAATCGATGCTGCCCTTGCGTGGGTCGATGATGCCCGAGATGGTCTTGAGAATGGTGCTCTTGCCCGCGCCATTGGAGCCCAGCACGGTGGATATCTCACTGCGCCGCACCTGGAGGCTGACGCCGCGAATCGCCCTGATCGGTCCGTAGCTCGATTCGACGTTCAACAGCTTCAGCACCGGCTGGTCACTGACGGGTGGGGGCGTTTCGCTCATGCCATCACCCTTCGCAGGGTGCTCACGTCTTCGACCGAACCCAGGTAAGCCTCGATCACACCAGGATCGTCCTGCACCTCGCGGGGCGTACCGGTTGCCAGCACCTCGCCCTGGTTCATCGCCAGTACCCGGTCGGATACCTTGGATACCAGTGTCATGTCGTGCTCGACCATCAGCACGCTGATGCCCAGTTCATTCTGGATATCCTGGATCCAGAATGCCATGTCCTCGGTTTCTTCCAAATTCAGGCCGGACGAGGGCTCGTCCAGCAGCAGCAACTTGGGTTCGGTGCACAAGGCGCGTCCAGCTCGACCACCTTGCGCACGCCATAGGGCAAGCCCGCCACCAGTGAATCCCGGTGATGCTGCAGGTCGAGAAAATCAATGACCTGCTCTACCTTCTCGCGCGCCTGGATCTCGGCTGCACGGACCTTGCCCGTAAACAGCATCTCGCGCCACAGCCCGGTGCTGCGGTGCGTGTGCCGGCCAATCAGGAGGTTGTGCAGGACAGTGGCCTGCTCGAACAATTCAATATTCTGAAAGGTGCGGGCGATGCCCAGCGAGGCGATGCGGTGCGCTGGCTGCGCCGTGAGCTGCTGGCCTTCGAATTCGATGCTGCCGGTGCTGGGCGTGTAGATGCGGCTGATCAGGTTGAACACCGTGGTCTTGCCCGCGCCATTGGGGCCGATCAGCGTGAACACCTCGCCACGCTTCACGTCGAAGCTGACGTTGTTGACCGCCAGCACGCCACCGAAGCGCACGCTGAGGTTCTTCGCCGATAGGAGGAGTTCACTCATTTCAGCCGATCCGACTTCTGAAACGACTTCTGCCGCTTGAACAGGCCCTTGCGGTAGAACGGAAACAGCTGAAGGTAAGTGCGTACCTTCAGCCAGCGGCCATACAGGCCCAGAGGTTCGAACAGCACGAAGGCGATCAGCACCGTGCCGTAGACCACGCCCTGAAGGCCCGGCGCCTGGCCGACGACGGGCGGCAGGTAATCCTTCGTCACGGCGATGATCTGCGGCATCGTGATCAGGAAGATCGCACCCAGGAAGGCGCCATGCACCGAGCCCAGGCCGCCGATCACCACCATCAGCAACAGGTCGATTGACTGCACGATGTTGAACTGGTCGGGCGAGAGAAAGGTGAGCTTGTGCGCGTAGAGCGCGCCGCCAATGCCCGCCAGCCCTGCCGAAAGGGCAAACGACAGCGTCTTGTAGCGTGCCAGGTGGATGCCCATGCTCTGGGCCGAGATCTCGGAGTCGCGGATCGCCACGAATGCGCGGCCAGTGGGCGAGCGCAGCAAGTTGAGGATGGCCAGGGTCGCAACCACGGTTAGCACCAGGCACAGGAAGTAAAAATCGTTGCCCGAGTCGAGCCTCACGCCGAACAGCTCTGGCTGCTTGACGTGGATGCCGGCGTTGCCGCCAGTGACCGATTCCCAGCGGGCCAGCACTTCCTCGACGATGAAGCCGAAAGACAGGGTGGCGATGCCCAGATAGATGCCCTTGACCCGCAGTGCGGGCAGGCCGACCACCACGCCCACAGCCGCCGACAGCAGGCCGGCCAGCCCCAGCGCCAGCGGAAACGGGAAGCCCATGTTGGTGAGTACCGCCTGTGTGTAGGCACCTACGCCGAGAAAGGCTGCATGGCCGATGGAGAACAGGCCGGTAAAGCCCGACAGCAGCATCAGGCCGAGCCCGACGATGGAGTAGATGAGCACAAAGGTAAGTTGAGCCAGCCAATATTCCGGCAACAGCCAGGGCGCGGCTACCAGCAGCGCCACCAGAGCGCTGTACCAGAACAGATGGCCGCCATGCTTGGCCAGCCGGATGTCCTGCGCGTAGTCGGTTTTGAACAGAAATCTCATATCTATTTAGTCAGTCGGGGACAGAGCTAAAGATCTGTCCCGCAAAGTCATACCTTCTTGCCCAGCCGTTCACCGAACAGTCCGTTGGGCTTGACCATGAGCATGATCAATACCACGATGTAGGCAGCCGTATCCTTGAATCCGTCGGGCAGGTAGAAACCCGAGAGCGATTCGACGATGCCGATCACCAGCCCGCCCACGATGGCGCCGGGGAGGCTGCCGAACCCACCCACGACCGCCGCCGGGAAGGCCTTCAGGCCAATGAAACCCATGTTGGCGTGAACAAAGGTGATGGGGGCCAGCAGCAGGCCCGCCACGGCAGCAACCGCGGCGGCCAGGCCCCAGACCAGACCGTTGAGCTGCTTGACCGGAATGCCCATGTAGTAGGCCGCCAGCTGGTTTTGCGAAGCGGCCTGCATGGCGATGCCGATCTTGCTGTACCGGAACACAGTGAACAGCAGCATGCAGAGTGCGGCGGTGGCACCGATGACGGCCATCTGCTCCACGTTGAGCACCAGCGCGCCGACGTTCCACACCTGGTCCTTGTATGGCACGGGCAGCGTATGTGTCTCGGTGCCGATGCCCGGGATCATGGTGATCAGCCCGCGCGCCACGTAGCCGATGCCGATGGTCAGCATGACGATCGAGAAGGCCGGTTGGCCGAGAATCGACCGGATCACGATGCGCTCAAGCAGGACACCGAACACTGCCATCGCCGCGATCGCGCTAAGCACGGCCAGCCAATAGGGGAAACCGATGAATGTCATGGACGCAAGGGCGCAGAACGCGCCCAGCATCATCAGGTCGCCCTGGGCAAAGCTGACGGTTTCGGTGGCTTTGTAGATCAGCACGAAGCCTAGGGCGATCAGCCCGTAGATGCACCCCTGCGAGATGCCGCTGATCACCAATTGGAGGAATTGCACCGGGTGCCCGACCTTTCGTTGTCGCCCGGTTATAGCTGGGGAGTCTTGCATCGGGTACAGGGTTGGCCCGGATAGGGTGGAGTCCATTCGACTACAAGCGCCAGTTGCGGTGTAATTTGCAGCATGAACAGCACTGTCCGCACCGAGCATGTTGGCCCGGTCACTGTCGTGACACTCGATCGGCCCGAGGTGCGCAACGCGGTGGATGCCGATACCGCACGCGCCCTGCATTCGGCTTTCCTGGCCTTCGACGCCGATGCGTCCGCTTCGGTGGCCGTCTTCCATGGTGCGCACGGTCACTTCTGCGCGGGCTGGGATCTGCAGCGCGGTGCACAGCTGGCGCTGGAGCCGGGCGCCGCGGCGGCGCTCAGCCAAATGGATTTCGAGCCAGGCGACGCTTCGCCGCTGGGCCTGATGGGGCCGTCGCGCCTGTTGCTGTCCAAGCCGGTGATCGCGGCCGTGTCAGGCGCAGCCGTTGCCGGTGGTATGGAGCTGGCCCTTTGGTGCGACATGCGTGTGATGGAGGATGACGCCTACTTCGGCGTCTACTGCCGGCGCTTCGGTGTGCCGCTGATTGACGGGGGCACCGTGCGCCTGCCGCGGCTGATCGGAATGGGCCACGCCATGGACCTGATCCTGACGGGGCGCAAGGTTGTCGCGGCCGAGGCGCTGTCGATGGGCCTGTGCAACCGGGTCGTGCCTGAGGGTCAGGCGCGTGACGCGGCGGTTGCGCTGGCACAGCAGCTGGCTGCATTTCCGCAAGAGACCCTGCGAGCCGACCGCGTCAGTGCGTATATGCAGTGGGACTTGCCGCTGGCCAGTGCATTGCAGCAGGAATGGCAGCGGGGCAAGAACTGCATTGCCGAAGGCCTGCAGGGCGCCGCCCGCTTCGCGGCCGGCGACGGCCGGCACGGCAAGTTCTAGCCGCTACTCGCGCGGGGGCACCGGCCGCGGATGGCCGGCATCGTCAATGGCCACATACGTGACCGACGCCTCGGTTACCTTGATGTACTGGCCCTGCGAACTGAAGCGCTCTGCATACACCTCGACCTTCACCGTGATCGAGGTGTGGCCGATACGCGTCAGCTCGGAGTAAAACGACAGGATGTCGCCGACCCGCACGGGTTGCTTGAAAATGAACTGGTTGACGGCCACCGTGGCCATCCGCCCCTTGGCGTAGCGCGCCGGAATGACCGAACCAGCCAGGTCGACCTGGGCCATCACCCAGCCGCCGAAGATGTCGCCATTGGCGTTGCAGTCGGCCGGCATCGGAATGACCTTGAGCACTAGCTCCTTGTCTCGGGGCAGAACGGCGCCGGGGGGGCCTTCGCGCTCGCCCGGGATACTTGAATCGATGGACATGGGCACAATCTCTTGAATAACCAATCCCGATTGTCGCCCATGCGCCGCTCCGGCGAATTCAGCTCTTCTTCACGCCATGTGGCTGGCGGCGCACCCGCCGCCACGCCCCGCACTCATACCGACTGGGCCACGCTCAAGCGCCTGTTTCCCTATCTTTGGCAATACAAGTGGCGGGTGGTCGCTGCGCTGGTGTTCATGGTGGGCGCCAAGCTGGCCAATGTCGGCGTGCCGGTGCTGCTCAAGACGCTGGTGGACGCGATGGCGTTCAAGCCTGGCGACACGGCCGCCGTCCTGGTGGTGCCCTTGGGGCTGCTGCTGGCCTATGGCATGTTGCGGCTGTCCACGACGCTGTTCACCGAACTGCGCGAGCTCGTCTTTTCCAAGGCAACCCAGGGCGCCGCGCGCACCATCGCACTGGAAACCTTCCAGCACCTGCATGCGCTGAGCCTGCGCTTT